>JANLPN010000089.1:0-2662 GCA_031367285.1 Betaproteobacteria bacterium
CGGCGGTCGAAATCGTGACTCCCGCGGGTGCAATGATGGTGCCCACCATGGTGCTGCCGTCCTCGATGCGGGCGGCGCTGCCGACTTGCCAGAACACATTGGCCGCCTGCGCACCGTTGACCAGCAGCACCCGGCGGGGCGTGGCGCTGAGACCTACCGTGATACTTGCTGCGCTCTGGAATACCCATGTCGCACCGGCATTGCCCTGTGCATCCAGCGTCAGGTCACCGGTGGTGACGGCGAACGTTCCCCCGGCCGCGGTGTAGGTGCCGGAAGCAAGCACCAATCCACCCAGCTGGCCCGCGCCCGGGTCGCTGCCGGGCGGTTTCGCTTTCAGGTCGTTCCAGGCCGATACCGCATCGGCACGCGCCTGCTCGGCGATGGCCTGGGAAACCAGTGTTCCCGGCGCAGGCGGCGCACACGATATGGTGCCACTGACCGCGCCAATATTGCTTCCGTTCTCTGTATAGGTGTTGCCGGCGTCGTGCAGACCGGTGATGAGCGTGCAGGCGGCGGTGGTACCGAGGTTGCCGCCCACTACGGTGTTGACACCCTGGTTGGTGACGCCGGCACCACCGCCGAAGCCGCCAAAGCTGACGATGCTGCCAAGATCGACCGTACTCGCGCAGGCGGCGGCTCCGGTGCTAAAGCCCCATACCCGATCTGCCGCTGGAGCATTGCCCGCCGCGTCCCGCACGCCGGCCACGCCGGACTTGACCGTGACGACGAAGGTTCTGCTGGCGGCAAAGCCGGTGGGGCTAGTGGGAACGAAGCTGGCAATCTGGCTGCGCGTGTCGTAGCTCACCGTGCCCGCCACCGCAATGCCGGCATCGGTCACCGTGAAACTTGCCGAGTTGATCGTGGTCGGGTCCATCGGTTCGCTGAAGACGGCGCTGACGATCTTCGTGCGGCAAATGCCGGCGCTGCCATCGGCGGGAGTGACGGTGGTCACGGTGGGAGCGACGGCGTCGCCGCCTGCCCCGGTCATGAAACTCCAAGTGAAATTGGCTGCCAGTGCAAATCCTGCGCTGTCCGTCACCGCGGTCGTCAACGTGGCCACGCACAAGGTGCTGGCCGGAAGCGGCGCCGCAGGCGTCAATGTCGCAACACGGGTTGCGGCATCATAGGCCACGGTCGCATTCACCGGCGTACCGGCCGGGCATGCCAGGGTGAAACTTGTGGCGCCAAGCGTTGCCGCTGCCATCGGCTTGCTGAAAGTGGCGAAAACGCGGGTGTTGGTGGCGACGCCAGTGACTATCGGCGCACTGGCAGCGGGCGAGGTGACGCTGACCGTGGGCGCAATGCCGGCACCCGGGTTGCCCAGTATCGGGTCGAGACCTCCACCACCGCATCCGGCCGCGAAGGCAACGAACAGTGCCGCGATCCATGCGAACGGGTGCTTGAAGAGATTTGGACGGTGTTGCATGGCATCTTTCTGAAAATATCGCAGCCCGCGACAGGTAGGGTCAAGCCCGTTTGTAAATGCAGATCAGGCCAACGTCTGTGCGTTGGCCCACTTAGTCGGTTGGGCCAACCACAGTGGCTTTCAGGTTGCCGCGTATGGCCACCGCGGTGTCGACTGTATTGACCCCGTTATGCGGAGCAAACCAGGTCTGACCTACGTAGTAAGCGGCAATCGCCAGCAACACGCAGGCTGCAAGCACCAGCGCCGCCTGCACCAGCCGCTGTTTGCGCGAGGGGAAACTGGTCCGCGCCGCAGGCGACTTCCCGGGCGCTGCCGGAGGTGGCGGTGTATTGGCGACAACGGGCTTGGGCGGGGACGGCGCATCCGGCATAGGGGCACTTTCGGGATATGCCATTCTCCCGGCGACAAGCGGAGCGTTCTGTGCGCTGGCGCACCTAGGCATCGTCCCGCGCGAATCGTCAAGCCGCGGCGAAAATCTGATTGCGACCAGCGCGTTTGGCTTCGATCACGCCGACGCGCCGACCGGCGCCAACACGTCGAAATGCCGTATCTCGACGCTTCTGGGCACAAGTGCCAAGCCTTGCGGGATGTCTTCGCTTGACTCCTGCGCGCCGCAAGCCTGCTGCCAGACGCAGTAACTCGCCTCGTCCACCCAGTGGGTGAGCCGCCATACCTCCTGGGACGCTTCCTGCGGACTCAACACCAGCGTGCCGACACATCCCTGGGCCCGCTGCAGCAGTTCGGAATGACCGTCACATGCCGCGCGTACCGCGTCGGTCATGTGATCCTGGATCGTGAAACGGCTGAGCGCGACAAACATGCTGACTCCAGTCATGGGGCAGCCAATCTCTTGGCGCTTTGCAATTGCAGTTGAGGCTACCCGAAACGCCGCATCCAATCGGTACGGTAGCGCACATAACAGGTCTGTCATCCGGTTTTTCCAGCGGCTTGCGCCGCCCGATCTGTGTGGTCCAACGCACAGAACTTAGGCCCACAAGCTGCAAGCATGCCTTTATCAATCAAGGAAGGAAAACACCATGAAATCCGTCAACACCGTTCGAACCCTGGCGCTGTCGTTATTGATAGCCGCCGGCGCCGCGTCGGCACCTGCTTTTGCGCAGGTCAGCTTCAACATCCGCATCGCGCCACCCGCGCCGCTGGTGGAACCCATGCCAGCGATGGCGCCCGGCTACGTCTGGGCACCGGGCTACTGGGCCTGGCACGGCGACCGCCATA
>JANLPN010000091.1:0-3196 GCA_031367285.1 Betaproteobacteria bacterium
CGAACGGGCCGTTGTGGAGCTCGATCCGCGCCAGCCGGAAACGGCGCGTATTTCCGCCAATGCCAAACTTGAAGTGGCACGGGCTGCAGCCCACCGCGCCAAAGTAGGCGGTCAACTGGCGGTTCAAACGGCAGAGCGCGCAGCCCAGGCGGTTGGCGACAAAATCCAGCAAGCGGCCGCTGCCCAATCGGCTGCCGCCCTGGCGGAAAAGTCGGTGCGGCTCGAGGGTGAAAAAACCGTCCGCGCACTGCTGGATGCGCAGAAACTGGCCGCAGTCGACGCCAAACTCGCGGCGCAGCGGGCGGGCCGGCTCGGCGTTGACCTGGAACAGGCGAAACGCAAAATGGGTGTGCAGGTTCCGGTGGACGAGATCGTCTTCATCCCCTTGCTGCCGGTGCGAGTGGAAGAAGTCAAGGCGCTGGTGGGTGGCGCGGCCGTGGGCACGGTGCTGACGGTCACCGACAACCAGCTGGCGATTGACTCCTCGCTCTCTTTGGAATCTGCGCCGCTTGTCAAACCCGGCATGCCTGCCGCCATTGACGAGCAGGCCCTGGGTGTGAAGGCCACGGGCAAGGTGCAACTGGTGGCGAGCACGCCAGGCACCCGCGCGGGGGTTGATCCGCTGCACGTGTACCTGGAGATCAAAGTTGATCCAACCCAGGTGCGGCTGGAAGGCGCTTCGGTGCGGGTCACGATACCGATCAAATCGACGCAGGGCGCCGTCACCGCCGTGCCCAACAGCGCCGTGTCGCTGGCCGCAGATGGCACCTCGCGCGTCCAGGTGAAGCGCAAAGATGCGCTGGAATACGTGGTTGTCACACCCGGCCTCTCGGCCGACGGGTTCATCGAGGTCAATGCCGTCACCGGCAAACTTGAACCCGGCGAACTGGTAGTGGTGGGGTACAACAATCCCAAAGCCGCCGACGACCCGGCAAAGGTCTCTGCCAGCGCCACCCGGCCGCCGGACTCGAAATGACCTCCGCTGGGCATCAGGCGTCGGCCAAGGTGCTGGAGCTCAGGAAAATAGGGCGCTCATTTGGCACCGACCCGGCCGTTGACGCGTTGGTTGACATTGACCTGACGCTCGAGCAGGGCGACTGGTTGTCGATCACCGGCCCCTCGGGCGCAGGCAAATCAACCCTGCTCAACATCATCGGCTGCCTGGACCGCCCAAGCAGCGGCACCTACCTGATTGACGGCATCGACGCCACCACCCTCACCGACGACGAGCGCGCGGGCCTGCGCAGCCAGCGCATCGGTTTCGTGTTCCAGTCGTTTCACCTCCTGCCTTACCGCACGGTGCTGGAAAACGTGATGCTGGCCGAGGTCTACCGCAAACAAAGCCACAAAGACCGCGAGGCGCGCGCGCTGGAGGCGATCAGGCGTGTGGGTCTTGCGCACCGGGCCGACTTTCTGCCGCTCAAACTCTCTGGCGGCGAGAAGCAGCGCGTGGCCATCGCGCGGGCGCTGGTGAGCAAGCCCAGCCTGTTGCTGTGTGATGAGCCAACCGGCAACCTGGACTCGGCCAACTCCGCGTCGATTCTCGATTTCTTTGCCGAACTGAACCGCGAAGGCCTGACCCTGGCGATCGTGACGCATGACCCGGATGTGGCTGATCGTGCTGGGCGCAAGGTGCGCATCGTAGACGGCCGGCTGACTGACCAGTCGGCGCCCCGAGCTACAGCGGTTGTGAATTCAGCCCAGCCCCTCGAACCCAAACCGGCACGCGTTTCCCGCTCAGCTATGTCACTGCGCGACCTGGTCAACGAAGCCCTCGCCGGCATGTTCGCGCGGCCGGGTCGCATGGCGCTCACGGTGCTGGGCGTGGTGATCGGCATGTCGGCGCTGGTTGCCACGATGGGGCTGACGCGCACCGCCGGCAACCGCATCATCAGCCAGTTTGACCAGCTAGCGGCAACCGAAATCTTCGTGACAGCGCGCCCCGGCGCGGCCTCGGGCCTGATCGATCCCAGGGCGATGCCTTGGGACGCGCCCAGCCGTCTGTTGCGGCTCAACGGCGTCGTCGCGGCCGGCACCATGAGCGACGTGGATGTGGGCAACGAGCTGGTCAGTTCCTCGCCGGTGAAGGACCCCCTGAACCCGAGCGCCTTCAAGCTGGCCGTGCGGGCGGCGTCGCCCGATTTGTACCGCGCCGTGCGGGCCGAGCTGGAAACCGGGCGCTTCCCGGACGCCGGGCATTCAATGCGCGGCGAGCGGGTGGCTGTGCTCGGGCCAGATGCGGCCATGCGTCTGGGCATCACGCGGCTCGAACGCCTGCCGGCCATCTCGATTGGCGACCAACTCTACATGGTGGTCGGCATCTTGCGCGACGTCGGCCGGCGGCCTGAAATACTCGGCTCGGTGATGATCCCCGAGGGCACGGCGCGGCGTTATTTCGGCCTCGCGGGGCCGGGCCTGTTGGTGGTCGAGACCCGAATCGGCGCGGCCTATCTCATTGCCGACCAGTCCAGCGTGGCGCTGCGCCCGGACGACCCGCGAGCGCTCAAGGTGCAGGTGCCGCTGGAGCCCAAACGCGTGAAAGACGAAGTGCAAGCGGATCTGAGCGTCATGTTCCTCATGCTCGGCGGCCTGTCGCTGATCGTCGGCGCACTGGGCATTGCCAACATCACCCTCGTCGGCGTGATGGAGCGCACCGGCGAGATTGGTTTGCGCCGTGCCATTGGCGCGACCAAGGGCCATATTGCCGCGCAGTTTCTCGTCGAGAGTGTTTCGATGGGCGTGATCGGCGGCATCATTGGCGCAGCGGTCGGGGTGCTGATCGTGATCGGTGTCTCAGCGATCCAGGTGTGGACGCCGGTGCTGGACCCGCTGGCGCCGCTGCTCGCGCCCGTGGTGGGCGGCGTGATCGGCGTGTTGTCCGGCATTTACCCGGCGATGCGCGCGGCCAAGCTGGAGCCGGCCGAGGCATTCCGGCATTGAGTCTGGATTGTTCGAGGGGGCAAGTAAAGGGGGCATCACCGAACTTAAATACATCGTCGCACTGGCGCGCGAGCGGCATTTTGGCCGCGCGGCGGAGGCCTGTTTTGTGTCGCAACCCACCTTGTCCGTCGCGGTCAAAAAGCTCGAAGACGAGTTGGAGTTGAAGATTTTCGAGCGCAATGCCAATGATGTCGCCGTAACGCCCTTGGGCGAGGAGATCGTGCGCCAGGCGCAAAGCGTGCTCGAACACGCCGAG
>JANLPN010000092.1:0-5549 GCA_031367285.1 Betaproteobacteria bacterium
CGGCGGTCGAAATCGTGACTCCCGCGGGTGCAATGATGGTGCCCACCATGGTGCTGCCGTCCTCGATGCGGGCGGCGCTGCCGACTTGCCAGAACACATTGGCCGCCTGCGCACCGTTGACCAGCAGCACCCGGCGGGGCGGGGCGCTGAGACCCACCTTGATACTTGCTGCGCTCTGGAATATCCAGGTCTCGGCATTGCCCTGTGCATCCAGCGTCAGGCTGAACTACAGCCACTACCTGGCGCCCAATGGCGGGTACCGCAGCTATGTGACGCTGGGGCTCGATGACAAGCGCTTCGATGTCACTGAGATTGCCGGCATCCCGGTGCCGGGGCAGCAACTGCGGCGCAGCCGCCCGCTGAGCCTGGGGTACACGGCCAAGGTGGAGAGTGACAGTGCGGTGTGGGGCTACAACACCGAGCTGGCGGCCAACCTGGTGAGCGGCGTGGGCAACAACCTGACGGCGTACTGGAGCGAGGACGTGCGCATCAGCACGGCGGGGTTCAAGGCGCTGCCGGCCAATGCGAACTGCACGGCCAGTGTCGGCAGCGGGTGGTTGTGGGCGGTGCGCGGGCAAATGCAATACAGCGGCGATGCGCTGATCTCGGGCGAGCAGTTCGGGCTGGGCGGGGCCAGCAGCATCCGGGGCACGAACGAGCGGCCGATCTCGGGCGACAAGGCATGCTGGGCTCGCTGGAGCTGACAACGCCGGACGTGGCGCCGGGCCTGCGGGTGCTGGGGTTCGTGGACGCGGGCTGGCTGCGCAACAACAACCCGAATGCGACCAACAAGCCCGCCAGCGACCAGCTCGCCAGTGTCGGGCTGGGGCTGCGTTACAGCGCAGGCACGCTGGGCCTGTCGGCCGAGTGGGGCCGGGTGGTGACGGGCAGCTCCATCCCCCTGAGCATCAACGCCGCAGCACCCAGGGCCGGCGACGTCAAGTTCCACGTCAACTTCACTGCGCGTTTCTGAGCGGTCTGACTCGGCGCGGTTTCAACGCCTGCACGCTGCGGGTTTGCGACCGATGGGTCCTGGCCAAAGCCATCTTGGAGTGCCAATGAAAAACGGCCTGCAGTCCAGAGGCTGACTCTGGTCCGCAGGCCGTTAAAGCCCTGGCTGGTCGGTTTCTCTCTATTGGAAATTAACGTAGCTAACTAGAAAGCTCTGATTTCGGTCTGTGTACTCCAACCCAAATTCGCCGTACTTGGGCGTCACTAGCAGACTCGAAGCGGCAGGAATGACGTAATTCGAAATGCTCAAAGCACCGGCTGTGCTCCCGGGATAGCTCGAGACATATTGTCTGCTGGCGGGCCAGAACGACGGGCCTGCCGAAGCAACGCCATTTTCAAATGCATACACGTCAAGCAACCTGAACTTTCGGGCATCTGGCAAAGTACCCAAGGCAGTCCAGCTCAGATCGGTTGTCCCCGCCAATTTGCTTCGGATCACTGCGGCCACCTGTACCGCCGTCTGCGAACTGGTGATGCGCGGGAACAGATCACTGCTGGGCCCTGCCCCGGCAAGAGCGACAGCGCTGTAGGGCAACGCACGAAGAACTCTGTTGTAACTCGCGATGGGTGTGCGACCTTGCTGGCCATTAATCGTCTTCCATCCCTCATCGTTGTATACATCCACAGTGTAAGAAGCACCTGCTGTGAAGCCCAATGCGTCGAAATTCGAATCCGCCAAAGCCGCAGTTTGGTCGAAGGCGCCCTGACCGGTTCCGGACGCACCGTCGGCAACACAATCGACCTGATCGGCTGCAATTGTCGAACTGCCGTTCAGACGGCAAAACCTGAAGCCGTCGGTATCCAACCAGTTGACAAAGTTTCCGTTCTTGCCGGCGAGCAACGGATCACTGCGCAAGATTCGCACCGAGAGCATCTTGGCGCCGGCGCTTGGCAAGCCGGGGCCCTTCACAACCACGTAGGTTGCAAAATTGCTGGGGTCCGAGATCCGGAACTGAATGTACTTGCTGTAAACAACTGGGACCGTCTGCGGTGCGCCTGTCGCCAAGCTGAATCGCTCAGCCCGCGCGTTCCATGGCCGTATGACGGCGCGCACCACGGCACGATTGCCGAAGAATCGCAAATTGCTTGCGCTCTCAGGCGTGCCGCAGGCCGCACCTCCGGGCATCACGGTGCCAGATGAACTTCCCGAGATCAACGTAGTCACGATGGCTGGGTTGGAGTCGCTGTACACCGTGCCGTCCACATAGTTGACGTCGTACTTGACATCGATTTCCCGGCGCTTGGAGCCATCCGGGTTGGTTGATGTGCGGTCCGCTACCACCTGCACGTTGGTGCGGGTGGAGCCGATGCGAAACTTGTTTTCTTCGCCCGACAACACACGGTCCACATCGAACGATGCAATAGACACGGGCTTGGTGGTTCCGTCATCGAGGTAACAACCATCACTGAACGCGGCCCGGGAAACCCCCGTGCCCGGGAATGACGTTGCCAGGCTGGCATCAAACAGCGCCAGGAATTTCTTGGCGTGTTCCAACGCCGTGGGTTCGGGTGCACCCGGTGCAGGCGCCTGGTTGTTGACGGCCACGACGGTCGCCACTGACTCGGGCGTCAGGTCGCTGCTGGCAACCAGCGTGATGGCCTGCGCCGCGAGCGCGGCTTCCTTGGCCGCCCCCGGGGTGGCGGCCATGACGGCGGGGTCGGTGGCCGCAGCCTTGATGGCTGGCAAGCGCTCGAGGGTGCGTTTCTGGATCGCCTTGTCGAGTTTCTCCTTGGTGATCTTGCTGCCATCGAGCGAATCGGTGTTCAGGGTGCTGACCAGTGCCGTGGTCTGCTGCTGCGTGGTGATGACGATCAGTCGGGCGATCGTGCCGGCGGCCTTCTGGTCGGCGCTGTTGCCTTTGGTGAAATCATCGAACAGCGAAACATTGAGGCCGGTGTCTGCTTTGACCTTCGTCTCTGCGTCGGCGACGCTGAGGCCGGAGCCTTCCAGCAATGTCTGCACAAGCGTCGTCAGGGGGCTCACCACCCCGCTCTTGCTGGCGGGCGCCTTCAGAGTGAAGCCGACGGTCACGGCGCCGGTATCGGCATCCGTGGCGTCGGTGCCCACCACGGCGAGAACCGGGTACATGCCGACATCGGCGCTGCCGACCATGAGTTTGACCTTGCCGGATGCGTCGGTCTTGCCCGATGGTTCGTCGGCATCGCAAGCGCCATTGCCGTTTTTGTCGAGGCAGACGGTGGCGTTCTGGATGGCGCCGTCGACCACGGTGACATCCACTTCGGAGGTGGTCGAGCCCCCGCCCCCGCCGCCACAGCCATAGAGCGAGAGTGTGGCGGCGCTGGCAACTGCCAGCGCCACTCGTCGGATCAGGTTGATCATTACAAACACCTAAATTGATTGATGGGTTGCAAACAATTTGCCGCTTCAGTCCGCCTGACGCAAACGGTTTGTCGAAAAATAGTACAGCGAATGTAACCAGTTGTCATCGTCTATTTGGGTGAGGGCGACGTTACGTTATTTCGCTCGGTTAACGTGAAAGAAGCTTACTCCCAGACGAGCGCCGTCCTGACCGCAGCAAGATCAAACGCTCAGCGAAGTGATCTCAACTGATCAGGGTGTCAGGCCGGTGCTGGCACAAACCCGTGCTTGACCAACATCTGCAACCAGCGTAGCGCGTTGCGCGCCACCATCAACGCCTCGTAGTCCACGGTTTTGTCCACGTAGTGGGTGTTTTTGCTCAACATGGCGTAGATCGTGCGCAGCATCTTGTGCCCCCAGCGCCACGATGGATCGTTTGCGCCCTTTGCGCACATTCAGGGCCTGAAACTTATCTTTGAGTGCGCAGCGACTGTGCCCGGCGGCTTGCGCAAATTCGTACAGCAAGCGGCCACCCAGGCGTTGCCTTTTCTGATGCGCCCGCTTTTGCGCTTGCCCTCTGACTCATTGTTGCCCGGACCGATGAGCACCCAGGAGGCCAGGCGCCGGGCGCGGCCAAACACATTCATGTCGCCACCAATCTCCACCAGCAACATGCCCGCACCCATCAGGTCAATGCCAGGCAAGGTTTGCAGCAACCGCAAGGGCACCCCGTAACCGGCATCCACCAGCGAGCGCAGCAACTGCGCATCAAAGCGGACCATGCGCGCCTCAAGCTCATCGATATGGGCCATGATCTCGGTGAGAACGAAGCGATGCGCTGGCGTGAGATCCTCGGCCTGCAAGGCCTCAAAGATATCCTCCCGGCTGGCACGCAGACGATTGCCGGCCAGATTCAAAACGTCGGGTACGCTTTTGCCAGCGCGCCTTCACTGTGGCGCGTGCCGACTGGCCGTGCAAATCGGAGACCACCACGCCCAAACGGATGCCCGCATCCGTGAGCAGTTTGTGCAGCCGGTTCTTCTCGCTGGCAAGCATGCCGCCAAGCTGGAGGTGCCATGGGTACCCCACCGAAATTGCTGGTCTGAGATTGCGCTCAGCAGCGCCGTTTAACGTGCGATCTCATCGGGCAACCGATGGAGTCAATTCGGGGTACGAGCGGGTGGAGGCGCGCCAAGTTAGATATCGGGGTGCATTCCCCCAAAAAATTCCCTAGCGACCTACCTCAGGCACACGAATGGCGGCGGCCGGGGTGGGAATCGTGAGACAAGCCGCCCGAAGCAGGCGAACCAGAATGGAGCTCAAATTGAAGCGACGGTTGAATCGGTATTGGGCCTCGGCGAGGTAACGATGCGCATACTTGGTGAAGTCGAAGGCATGGTACGTGCCACTGAGAGCGGTCTTGAGGTTGCCCAGCACGGTGTTGATCGCGCGGAACTGCGGCAGATCGGCGCTGGCCTTGCCTCCGCCGGTGACCACGCGCTCGTGCGTGGCACCTACGATCTGGACAGCGCCAAAGCACTACAGGCCATCGGAGACGACGGTGGCCGTCGGGGCGATGGAGGACGCCGCGAATATCGCCACCTCCTCGTTGGTGAAGGCTTGCTGGCGCAGGCACATGAACTGCGGCTTGCCATCGGGCGTGGTCTGCACAGCGGCGCTGAAAGGCACCTTGTTCTCCGAGCCTCGCCCGACCTTGCCTCCAGTGCGCTCACCGCCAAGGTAGGCGTCGTCTATCTCCACGCGCCCGTCGAGCTGGCGGCCCTCCTCGCGCACGCGCATGACCTCCATGAGCTTGTGCTTGATGAGCCAGGCGGTCTTGTAGCAAACGCCCAGGTGACGCTTGAGTTCCAGCGCGGCGACGTTGTTCTTGGACTGCGTGAGCAGGTGCATAGCCAGGAACCAGCGCGTCAGCGGCAGCTTGGTCGCCTCGAAGATCGTGCCGCTGATGACGCTGCACTGGTGGCGGCAAGGCGTCGCCGAGGCGCTCGCTGTGGTCGTATGAAAACTCGTCGATGATCTTGAGGAAGGCCTTGAGCGTCTCGGGGTCGCGGTATGGCAGGTAGGCGTTTTTGAAGATGTCGCGGAAAAGCGCGGGGATGCCCGGGTTCTCGGGCATTTTCGAGATGCCTTCGCCGTAGAGGCCGAGCATTTCGTGACCGCCGAGCGATGGCGCCATGAGCTTGGCCCAGCCGTAGCG
>JANLPN010000139.1:0-11861 GCA_031367285.1 Betaproteobacteria bacterium
CCAGCGGCTGAGCGCCTGCCGGTCCGGTGTGGACATGTCGTCCAGGCCACCCAGCAGGGCGCGCCCCATGATGGCGTTGTACATGCCCGGCAACAACATGCCCGGCCAGCGCTGTGCATCATGGGCCGCGCTTGCCCGAGCGACGCCGTTTGCTTGCCCTGGCGCCTGCATGGACGCGTACCAGGCCAGGCTGCGCTCGCGTGCGTCGGCAATACCGGCTTGCAGCTGGGTGTCGGACATCGTGGACAAGGAGAAAGACTCGGCGGACAAGGATTTCATGGTGGATTAGTGAGCACTCAGCCTTTCACAGCACCAGCTGTCATTCCGGACATCACGCGGCGCTGGGCGATCAGGAAGAAAAGGGTGACGGGAATCGTGGTCAACACCGACAAAGCCATGATGCCCTGGAAGTTCACGCCGAGTTCGCCGTTGATGTTCATCAGGGCCACCGGCAAGGTATAGGTGTCGGGCGAGCGGGAGACCACGAGCACCGGCAACCACTGGGCCCAGTTCAGCAGAAAGGTGATGATGGAGGCGGTGGCCACCACCGGCATGGCCAGCGGCAGCACCACCGAAAACAGGATTTGCGCCTCGCTGGCGCCGTCGATCACCGCTGCTTCCAGAATCGATTTTGGAATGGTCTGGAAGAACTGCTCGAACAGGAAAAACTGTATCGGCCCGAGCGACAGGAACAGGATGATGCCGCTGTAGCTGCCCAGCAGCCCGAGTTTGTACATCACGATATAGACCGGGATCACCAGCAGCATGTAGGGGTACATGATGGTCACCATGAAACCCATGCGCAACAGCTTGAAGAGCCAGAATTGCGGGCGGCGCACCAGCGCGTAGGCGCCCATGGCCGTGACCAGAATACCCACCACGGTGGACGCGCAGGTGATCAGCACCGAGTTGAGCGCATAACGCCACAGCGGTGTGCCGCCGACCGAGGCAATCTCCTTGAGCACATCCAGCGACAGGCGTTCCGGCCAGGGCCGCAGCGGCGCGGACAATATTTCCTGGCTGGAGCGGAAGGCGCTCACCAGCATCCAGAAATAGGGATACAGGCACACCAGGCTGACCAGCGTCGCCGTGCCCAGGGCCAGCAGCCTCAGCCAGCCTGGGGCCGGGTGATTGGCGCCATTCATCAGGCGTCCTCCATGCTGCGCATTGCGGAATTCGCCCTTGGGAACGGCCCGGCGGTGCTCATTGGAGTACCTTCGCCCTGCGGGCTGCGGTGCGAGCTAGCTTGGGGCGGCCCGGCGCGGCGCTCATGCAGGCACCCGCGCCCTTTGCAGGCGCATCAGCCCCGCCGCCAGCACGATCACGATGGCGAACAACACGCTGGCCATGGCGGTGGCCTCGCCGTAACGCCCCTGGTCGAACAACTGGTAGGCGTAGTAGCTCAGGAAATTGGTGGCGTCGTTCGGCCCGCCCTTGGTCATGACCGCCACCACGGTGAAGGTCTTGAGGTACTGGATCAGCGCGTACACGCTGTTGACCAGCAGGGCCGGCCGCAACTGCGGCAACACCACATGCCAGAACTTCTCCAACGCGTTGGCACCGTCGATATCGGCGGCTTCCATCTGGCCCTTGTCGCACAGCGCCAGATTGGCCAGGAAGATCACCACGTAAAAACCCAGGTGGTGCCACAACTCGGCCACCAGCACCGCCTGCAACACCGTGGAGGTGGACGCCAGGCCGCCAAAGGTGGGCAGGTGCAGGGCGCTCAGTGCCGTGTTCAGCGCGCCGAAACTCTGGTCGTAGAGCCAGCGCCAGACTACGTAACCGGCGATGTCCGGGGTGACCACCGGCAGGAAGACGGCCAGCTTGAACCAGGTGCGGCCCGCACCGATCATCGCGGAGTTGAGCAGCAGCGCGTACAGCAGGGCCAGCGATATGGTGCTGGCCACGGCCAGCAGCGTGTAGAGCAGGGTGCGCCACAACGAGGCCACGAAAACCGGATCGGCAAAGATGGCCGCATAGTTGGCCAGGCCGACCCAGGTCGGGTTGGGTTTGAGTGCACTGGCCGAGGCGGTGAACGAGGTCTGGATCGACAGAATGATCGGCCACACGCCGAACACGGCGGTCAACGCCGCAAACGGCAGCACAAACAGCCAGAACACGCCGACCGGCGGCGGGCGTGGCGGCAGCAGCGCGGCTGAACTCATGGGAAAGCCTCCATGCCGCGCATTGCGGCGCGAGCTGGCTTGGGGTGGCCCGGCGCGGCGCTCATCAGGTAGCCTCCATGCTGCGCATTGCGGCGCGAGCTGGCTTGGGGCGGCCCGGCGCGGCGCTCATCGCAGCGCGGCGCCGTTGGTGGCGTCGAACAGGTGCATCTGGTCGCTGGCCAGGTGCAGGGTGGTGGCGGTGCCAGGCCTGGGCGCAAAGCTGGCGGCGCAACGTGCCACCAGCTCGGTGTTGCCGGCCTGGAAGGTCACCAGCGTCTCGGCGCCCAGCGGCTCGTTGAGCAGCACGCTGGCCGGCACCGGCTCGTGGCCGGCGGCCGCGTCCAGGCGGATGTTTTCCGGGCGGATGCCGAAGGTGATCTTGTCCACGCCCTGGGCGCGCAGCGCCAGCGGCGCCGGCAGCGCAAACCGCGTGTCCGCACCCAGATCGACCTGGCCGCCGTGCACCGTGCAAGGCACCAGATTCATCGGTGGCGAGCCGGTGAAACCGGCCACGAACAGGGCGGCCGGCGCGTTGTAGATGCCATGCGGCGTGTCGTACTGCATGGTGCGGCCCGCACTGAGCACCGCGATACGGTCGGCCAGCGTCATGGCCTCGACCTGGTCGTGCGTGACGTAGATGATGGTGGCGCCCAGGCGCTGGTGCAGCTTCTTGATCTCGACGCGCATTTCGCCGCGCAACTGGGCGTCCAGGTTGGACAGCGGCTCGTCGAACAGGAACACCTTGGGCTGGCGCACGATGGCACGGCCGATCGCCACCCGCTGGCGCTGCCCACCCGACAGCGCGGACGGTTTGCGCTCCAGCATCTGGTCGATACGCAGCAGCCGGGCGGCGTCCATGACGCGGCGCCGGATTTCGTCTTCGGGCGTCTTGCGCAGGCGCAGGCCGAACGCCATGTTCTCGAACAGGCTCTTGTGCGGGTACAGCGCATAGTCCTGGAACACCATGGCGATGTCCCGGTCGCGTGGCGGTACGTCGTTGACGCGTTTGCCGTCGATCAGCACGTCGCCGCCGCTGATGCCCTCCAGCCCGGCAACCATGCGCAGCAGGGTGCTCTTGCCGCAACCCGACGGGCCGACGAACACCACGAACTCGCCATGGGTGATGTGCAGGTCGATGCCGTGGATAACGGTGGTCTTGCCGTCATAGCTCTTGACCACCTGCCGTAGTTCTACGCTGGCCAAAACGCTGCCCGCCGCCGCAATTATTTCTTGGCGCTGAGCTTGGCCTGCAGCTCTCGCATCTCAGCGGCGGTTTCACCGATGAAGGCCTTCCAGTTGGCCGGCGGCTTGGCCAGCGCGCCGAGCAGCTTGCGGTGGTAGGCGGCCTCCAACTCGGGATACCAGAGATGCACCGATTCCGGGAAGTCGTAGGCCGCCAGGTTGTGGTTGGCCAGCGCGAAGTATTTCTGCCGCTCCGACAGGGCCGAGAGGTCGAGGTCCTTGCGCACTGCCGAACCGATGTTGTCCAGCGACGCCTGCTGTGCCGGCTTGCCGAGCATGAACTTGGCGAATTCCACGGCGATGGCCTTGTTGGGCGAGTTCTCGGGCACCGCCACGCCGCGCATGCCGCCAATCACCACGGCGTTCTTGCGCCCGTCAAAAGCCGGCCAGGGGCCGACCAGGAAGTCGCCGTTCAGCACGGCGGGTGTATCCCACTTCTTGACGTTCCAGTCGCCCACGCGGAACATGCCGGCCTTGCCGCCTTCGATCACCTGGTACATCTCGCCAAAGGAATGGTTGATGGTGTCGGGCGCCACGTATTTGTATTCGGTGAACGCCTTTAGCACTTCCTCCAGTACCTTGGCGTGCGCCGGCTCGTCGATCACCACCTTGCCGCTGGTGTCCACCAGGGTGTTGCGCAGGCCCGAGCCGAACATGAACAGGTCCAGCATATGGATCAGGTCGCGCGGTTTGGCGGCCTCCAGCGCAAGGCCGAAAGTGTTGGCCCGTCCGTCACCGTCCGGGTCGTTGTCGCGGAACTTTACCGCCACGCGCTGCATGTCGGCCCAGGTGGCCGGGAACTTCTCGCCCACCTTGTCGAGCCAGCTCTTGCGCACACCGAATCCCATCTGCACGCGCTGTATCGGCAGGATGATCATCTTGCTGCCGTGCGTGGCGACACGCAGGTCGTCCTCGGTCACGAAGGCCTTGTCGGACATCGACGCCAGCACCGGCTTGAGGTCCATCAGCTTGCCGGTCTGGTCCGCCACGCGGATCACGCGCTCGTAGTTGTTGAACAGCAGGTCCGGCGCGGTGTCGGTGTTGAGGGCCGAGATCGAGCGGCCAAACCACTGGTCGGTCGGGTAGCTGACCGACTTGACCGTGACGCCGGGGCGTGTCTTGGCGAATTCGGCGCTCAGGGTCTGGAACCACTTGATGCCGTTGTCGCCCAGGTCGTGCCACACCACGAGTTCCTGCGCGCTGGCGTGGCCCAGCACCAGGGCGGCAGCCGCGGCTACCAGTGTCTTGAGGGTTTGCTTGAGAAGCATGGGTGTCTCCGGTGGATGGTGGGAATGTGCCAGGTGGCGATTTGCAGGGGCGCGGGGGACAGGAAAAAAGGCGTAAAAGAACAGGAAAGACGGTCAATGACGGAAGTTGGGTAAACGTTTACCCAAACTTTAAAGGGCCGGTCGATAATTCGCAATACTCGTAATCCCTTATATGGCCGCGCACCCCAAAAATGCATCCGGATCTGACGCCTGGGCCGGCCCGGCTACCGGCGGCACGGTTTCGCGCGAGAACGTGTCGATATCGGAAGTGGCGGCCCATGCCGGGGTGTCCATTGCCACGGTGTCGCGTGTTGTCAACGGTGTGTCCAACAAGGCCTCCGAAGCGACGGTAGCGCGGGTCCGGGCGGCGATTGCGGCGCTGGGTTACCGGCCCACAGGAGCCGGCCGTGCGCTGCGCAGCGGGCAAAGCCGCCTGGTCGCGGTACTGGCCGCCAATATGGCCAATCCGATCATGCCGGCAATAGCCGCCGCCGCCGAAGTGGCCTTGCGTGGCGCCGGCCTGGTGATGGTGTTGTGCGACACCCATGAACGCCCCGAACTGCAGGACGAATACCTGCTGGAAATGCGGGCGCACTACGCGCGCGGCCTGGTCTTGCTGGGTGCCGTGGACAGCCCGGTGCTGCGTGACTTTGCCCACGCCGGTGAGACACTGGTTTTTGTGAACCGGCGTTCGCCGGTGGCGGGTGCTCCCGAGCGTTACGTGGGCATCGACAATCTGCTGGCCGGTGCCGAAGTGGCGCGGTGGATGGTGGCGCAAAAGTTTCCCGTCCTGGGGCTCATCCACGCGCGCCTGTCCTCGTCGGCCACGGCGCAACGGGTGCGGGGTTTTCAGGACACCTTGAAGCAATGCGGCGTAGCGCTGCCAAAGGGCCGCATCCAGACGCTGGCCGGGGCGGAGCATCTGCAGATTGGCTACGAGGGTATGGCGCGCCTGCTTGCCGGCAAGCTGCGGCCCAACGCGGTGTTTTGTACCAGCGACCTGATTGCCTATGGCGCGCAACGGCGCGCGGCGGAATCCGGCCTGCAGGTCGGGCAGGACCTGGTGCTGGTGGGTTTTGACGACAGCCCCATGAACCCCTGGGTGGCGCCCTGGCTGCACGCCGTGCGTGTGCCGTATGCGCAATATGGCGCGGCCATCGTGCAGGCGCTCAGCGGCGAAGCAAGCCAGAACATCATCCTGCCGCATCAGCTGGTTATCCGGTCCCGGCAAGTTAGCGCGGCATCCTGAAGCCGCGTTGTTAACGGCTGCGCCGGCTTACCGGCTGGCTGCTTGCCACGACGATTATTCGAACGGCGGTTCGTCCCACCACGGAAAAAAATCCGGCATGTCGGCCGATACCCGGTCGGTGAACACGGCGGGGCGTTTCTCCAGGAAGGAGGTCACGCCTTCGCGCACGTCGGCGGAGCGGCCACGCCTTGCCGGCGCCGGTGACAATGACGGCACGCACGGTATCGTCGGCATCGCTTGCATCGAACGCGGCAATCAATTCGTCGCGCATCTGCCCGTTGAAGGCATTCATCTTCTCGGGGCGATTCAGCGTGATCGTCGCCACGCCATCGTCAATGCGGTAGTGCAGTGTCTGCAGATCGTCCAGCGCCATGTTTATCGCCTTTGCTTCATGAGAAAACGCCGTGCCACCCCAAGTTTTCTTGCACCCCCTCGGGGGGCCTGACGCGTAGCGGCAGGGTTGGGGGCGCTTTCACGCTCTTTGCCGGTGCCTCTGTTATGGGTACACCTCAAACAGCCCTGCCGCCCCCATGCCGCCACCGACACACATGGAGATCACCACGTGTTTGGCCTTGCGGCGCCGGCCTTCCAGCAGGGCGTGGCCGGTCAGCCGGGCGCCGGTCATGCCGAACGGGTGGCCGATGGCGATGGAGCCGCCGTTCACGTTGTATTTGGCCGGGTCGATGTCCAGCTTGTCGCGGCAGTACAGGCACTGGCTGGCAAACGCTTCGTTGAGCTCCCACAGGTCGATGTCGGACACCCGCAGGCCATGGCGCTCCAGCAGGCGCGGTATGGCAAACACCGGGCCTATGCCCATCTCATCGGGCTGGCAGCCGGCGATGGCCCAGCCCTTGAACGCCCCCAGCGGCTGCAGGCCGCGCCGTTCGGCCTCGCGTGCTTCCATCACTACCACGGCGGCCGCGCCGTCCGAGAGCTGGCTGGCATTGCCGGCCGTGACGAACTTGCCCGCGCCCTTGACCGGTTCGAGTTTTGCCAGGCCTTCCAGGGTGGTGTCGGGCCGGTTGCATTCGTCCCGGTCCACCACCACGTCCACCAGCGACTCGGCTTTGCTCACTTTGTCGGTAACCTTCATCTGGGTCTTGACGGCGATGATTTCATCCTTGAACTTGCCCGCCTGCTGTGCCGCCGCCATACGCCGCTGGGACTCGAGCGCGTACCGGTCCTGGGCGTCGCGGCTGATGTGGTAACGCGCGGCGACCACGTCGGCCGTGTCTATCATCGGCATCCAGAAATCGGGGTACAGGTCGGTCAGGCGCGGGTCACGGCCGCCGCCGCCGCCACCCTGGAAACTGATGGAATCGACCCCGCAGCCGACCACCACACTGGCACCTTCTTCCACCACGTGGTGTGCTGCGTTGGCGATGGCGTTGAGGCCGGACGAACAGGCCCGGTGCAGCGAGACCCCCGAGGTGGTGACCGGCAAGCCGGCCAGCAGCGCCGCCGCGCGCGCCACGTTGCCGTGCGCGGCGACACAACCCGCGACCACGTCCTCCACCTCATTCGGGTCCACCCCCGAGCGCTGCACCGCGTGCTGTATGGCGTGGCCGAGTATGGCCATGTGGGAGGTGTTGTTGAAGCCGCCGCGCACCGCCTTGGCCAGGCCGGTGCGTGCATAAGAAACGATGACTGCCTGGCGCATATTGATCTCCTCTTGTTATGAAAGGTCCTGGAACCGTTTGCCTTGCGCCACCATCTGTTCGAGCAGCGCGGCCGGCTTGAAGTCGGCACCGAAGCTCTGCTCGAAGTGCCGCATGGCGGCCAGCACTTTGTCCAGCCCTATGGTATCCCCGTAGAACATCGGCCCGCCGCGGTAGGCCGGCCAGCCGTAACCATGGACCCACACCACGTCGATGTCGGACGCACGGATGGCCTTGCCTTCCTCCAGAATCTTCGCGCCTTCGTTGACCATCGGGTAGATGCAGCGTTGCAGTATTTCGTCGTCCGACACCGGGCGCCGCTGTATGCCTTTTTTACCTGCCAGGTCAAGCACCAGCTGCTCGACCAGCGCGGAAGGGCTTGCCTTGCGCTGCGCGTCGTAGTCGTAGAAACCCGCGCCGCTCTTTTGCCCGCGCCGCTCCCGCTCGCACAATAGTTCGCGCAGGGTCGCGCCGGTCGATGTTTCCCGGGTCCAGCCCAGGTCCAGCCCGGCCAGGTCGGACATGGCGAACGGACCCATGGGAAAACCAAACTCGACCAGCACCCGGTCCACGTCCCAGGGCAGGGCGCCTTCCAGCACCAGTTGTTGTGCCTCGCGCTGGCGTTGCGCCAGCATGCGGTTGCCCACAAAACCGGGGCAGACGCCTACCAAGGCCGCCACCTTGCCGATTTTGCGTGCCAGTTGCATGGACGTGGCAATCACCGGTTTGGAGGTTTTTTCGCCGCGCACCACCTCCAGCAGGCGCATCACATTGGCGGGAGAAAAGAAATGCAGGCCAATCACCGACTCGGGCCGAGTGGTCGCCGCTGCAATCTCGTTCACGTCGAGGCGCGAGGTATTGGTGGCCAGAATGGCGCCGGGTTTCAGGATGGTGTCGAGCTTCGCAAACAGTTGCTTCTTGACCGCCATGTCCTCAAATACCGCCTCCACCACCAGGTCGCAGTCGGCCAGCCCATCGAGCGACAGGCTGGGCGTAAGCAACGCCATGCGTTGCTCGACGGCTTGCATGGTGAGGCCACCGCGTTTGGCCGTGTTTTCATAGTTGCGCCGTATCGTGGCCAGGCCGCGGTCAAGGGTTTCCTGTTTTGTTTCCACAATGCTTACAGGCATGCCGGCATTGAGAAAGTTCATGGCGATGCCGCCACCCATGGTGCCCGCGCCAACCACGCCCACCGTGGTTACCGGCAAGGCTGGTGTGTCGCCGGGAACATCGGGGATTTTCCAGACTGCCCGTTCGGCAAAAAAGCCGTAACGTTGCGCAGCGGACTGGGTGCCGGCCAACAACTCCAGGAACAGGGAGCGCTCGAAACGCATGGCTTCATCGAAGGGCAGGCTCACGGCCGCCTCGATGCAGCGGATGTTGTATTCGGGGGCATCGAAGCCCCGGAACTTGCGCGCATTCGCCTTGCGGAAGTCGGCAAATAGCTCGGGATGACCACGCGCTGCGGCGATTTTGTCTTCCAGGTCGCGCACCTTCTTCAACGGCCGCTGCTGCGTGACCACGCTGCGTGCAAATGCCAGGGCGCCCTCGCGCAGCTGGCCTTCATCCACCAGCGCGTCAACCAGGCCGTACTCCAGACAGGCCGTTGCACCCACGTGCCGGCCCGAGGTCACCATCTCCAGCGCGGTCTGCACACCAACAATACGTGTCAGCCTTTGGGTGCCGCCGGCACCGGCCAGCAGCCCGAGCTTGATTTCCGGCAAACCACACTTGGCGGAAGGCACGGCGATGCGGTAGTGGCAGGCCAGCGCCACCTCGAAGCCGCCACCCAGGGCCGTGCCGTGGATGGCCGCAACCACCGGCACGCGCGCATCCTCTATACGTTGCAGCACCTCAAAAATACTCGCGCCCTGGGACGGCTTGCCGAAGCTACTGATGTCGGCGCCGGCGATAAAGGTCTTGCCGGCACAGACCAGCACGATAGCCGCAACGGCAGGGTCCGCAGTCGCCTGGGCAAACCCCAGGGCCAGGCCATCACGCACGGCAGCGGAGAGCGCATTGACGGGTGGGGAGTCCAGCGTCAGGACGGCGATATCGCCGTCCATGGTGAGATCGGTGACGGAGTTAATTGCGCCCATGATGTAAACGCTCCTCCAGGTTGGCCAGCCGTTCCAGCTGTTGCTCGGCGTCGCCAAACAGGGTACAAAAAGCCGCCAGGTGCCGCACATAGCGCCCGAGCTGGTATTCGTCGGTCATGCCGATGGCGCCGTGCATTTGTACGGTCTCTTCCCACACCAGGCGCGCCGCCTGCGAGGCATAGGCCTTGGCCGCGGACACATAGGTCTGGCGTTCAAGCTCCGGCCCGGTGAAAACCCGGGCGGCGGCAAACACCAGCGCCCGCGTTTCCTCAATCGCCACGTGCACATCCACCAGCCGGTGCTGCAGCACCTGGTTGCCGGCCAGCACGCGGCCGAACTGTTTGCGGGTCTTGACGTATTCGAGCGTGATCTCCAGCGCCTTGGCCATCGCACCCACGGATTCAGCACAGGACACCAGGGTGGCGCGGTCCACGGCCAGCGTAATGGCCTGCAGTACATCGGCGCCTGCTTCCAGACGCGCGTCGGCGGGCAGGGTCACCCGGTCCAGCTTCAGATGGGCCGCATGGCGCCCGTCGATCATCGCGTAGGGCTGCAGCGACATCCCGGCGGCACCGGGCTCGATCAGGAACAGGGCTGGCTGCGATGCGCCATCGGTACCGGTCAAACGTGCAGCAACCAGTAGCGCATCCGCCCCCGGCGCACCAGCCACCAGTTCCTTGGCGCCGGTCAGCCGGTAGCCACCGTCCACAGGTTCCGCTCGGGTGCCGATGTGTGCCGCATCGAAACGGCCGCCGGGCTCCCACGCGGCAAAGGCGATACGTTTCTCTCCCGCCGCCAAGGCGGGTAACCAGTGCGCGCGCTGGCCGGGGTTGCCAGTGTCCGCCAGCAAGCTTGCTGCCATTACGCCCGACGCGATAAATGGCTCGACCACCAGCGCCCGGCCCAGCCCTTCGGCCAGCACACACATGTCGGCCAGCGACCCGCCCAGGCCGCCGTCGTCCTGCGGCAGCGGCAACATGAGCCAACCCATGTCGGCGAACTCCTGCCAGCGCTCCGCGCTGCAGCCATGAGTGCTTGCCAGCGACGCCACGCGTACGGCGGGCGTGTAGCCGCGCTCCACGTATTTGCGTGCGCTGTCGGCCAGCATGGTCTGGTTTTCGTCCATCGTGTCTCTCTCACTCCGTGCTGCGTTCATAAACCAAGCACCTGTTTGGCAAGAATATTGCGCTGCACTTCGCTGGAGCCGCCGGCAATGGTGAAGCCACGCGACAGGAAACGTCGCGACGACGCGGTGGCGGCATGCGCGGAGACCGGCAGCCTGTGCGCCTCCCCCACAATCGCGCCGGTATCGAACGGCAAACTGGACGCACCCAGGGCATCCACGGCCAGGGCCTCCCACAGCTGCATCAGCTGGCTGCCGCGCAGCTTGAGCATGGACACTTCGGCGCCTATGGGCTCGCCACGCTGCGCGCGTTCGACGAAACGCGTGGCATTGGCCTCCAGCGCCAGCAAGCGCATCTTCAGTTCCGCGAAACGTTTTCGAAACCAGGGCCGTTGCATGAGCGGCACGCCTTGCTCGGTTTCGCGCCAGCCGATCTCCCGCGCGTTTTGCATGCGGCGCTTGTTTTCGCCCACACGCGCCAGCTTGAGACGCTCGAACTCAAGCAGCGACTTGGCCACCGTCCAGCCCCGGTTCTCCGTGCCCACCAGGTTGTGCACCGGCACCAACACGTTGTCGAAAAAAACCTCGTTAAAGCCCTGCCAGCCATGGATGCCGCGAATCGGCCGCAGAGTGATGCCCGGTGTGCGCATGTCGATCAGCAGGAAAGAGATGCCGTCCTGTGCCTTGGCTTCGCGGTCGGTGCGCACCAGGCAAAATATCCAGTCGGCATGGTGTGCGTACGAGGTCCAGATCTTGGAGCCGTTCACCACGTACAACTCGCCTTGCCGTTCGGCACGGGTCATGAGGGACGCCAGGTCCGACCCGGCGTTGGGCTCCGAGTATCCCTGGCACCACCTCTGTGTGCCGTCCGCGATAGGCGGCAGGAAGGCAGCCTTTTGCGCGGCGTTGCCAAACCGTATCAGAGTGTGGGCCGCCCGATATCGACCGCGGAACGCACCACCAGATTCAATACGCCGCGTCGACTGGCCGGATGTTCGTGGCGCAGCGAGTGAATCACGTTCTCCACCAGCACCACGGCACCGTCGACCAGGAT
>JANLPN010000183.1:0-34954 GCA_031367285.1 Betaproteobacteria bacterium
CGCCGGCCGTCATCTCGGCTTCGGCGATGGTAGATACCTTGAACTTGTGGATACCTGCCGCGCGCTTGAGCGCAATGATCTGCGGCAACTTGTGCGTCTTGACATGCGGCCGCAAGCGTTTAGCACCACCGGCCATGGTGACCATGCGCTGCAGGTTGTGCGCAATGCGATCCGGGTAGACCAGCACCGTGGGGGAGGGGATCTCGTGCGGGTTGGAAATCTCGTACCAGGGCGTCATGCATTTATCCTTCATTGCTTGGTCACTGGAATATGCCGCGTTGCTTGCAACACGGCAAAGGGCCGACAGGTGTTCAGGGTTTGCAGCCGAGTATTCCCTTCTTGCTGTTCTCGTAGTAGGTCAGTTCGCCCGGGCAACTGGGCTTCTTGTCCGGCACGGCGGTTCCGGCTTTGGCGCCGCAGCTGTAGGCGCCGGTTTTCTTGACCACCGATTTGGCGTTCAGCTTCCACCCTTCTGGGCAGGAAGGCCCGGTCGACACCATGGTGGTGGTTGCCGGCGGCGGCGGTGCAAGCACCTTGACCATGGCGGTTACGTTCTTGCCGACACATCCCAATGCGCCTTTGACGCGGCCCGGGTCGGCGGTCACGGTGTAGTCACCCGCCTTGGCGTAGCTGTGGGTGGTCACGAACGGCATTTCCTTGGCATCGTTGATCTTGCGCTCGGTCACGGCCCCGTCACCCCAACGCACACGCAGCCCGCAATTGGGCGGGTGGGGCGATTCCAGGCCGACCGTGGCGGTCACGGTCTGTCCGGTCCGGGCCTGAGCCAGATCGACTTTGATGTCTTTCAGGTTCTGGGCCGATACCACGCCCGCGACCAGCGACAACGCAAGAAAAAATGCTTTCATGGGTTCTCCTCGATGAGTGGAATAAAAATACCAACGCTATTAAACGACAGCCAGCAGGGCATCCACAAACATGGCGGCCACGTCGAACCCGGTCTGGTCCGTGATCTCCTGAAAACAGGTTGGACTGGTGACATTGATCTCCGTCACGCAGTCGCCGATCACGTCCACGCCGATCAGCAGCAGGCCGCGCGCGGCCAACACCGGCCCTATGGCCTCGGCAATCTCGCGGTCGCGTGGTGACAGCGGCTGGGCCACGCCTTTGCCGCCCGCCGCCAGGTTGCCGCGCACCTCACCACCTTGCGGGATACGCGCCAGGCAAAACGGCACTGGTTTGCCGCCGATCACCAATACGCGTTTGTCGCCCAAAGCGATTTCGGGCAAAAACTTCTGCACCATGACCGACTCGGCACCGCCACGGTTCAGCGTCTCGGTGATGGCCCCCAGGTTGAGTCCGTCTTCCTTGACGCGGAATATGCCGGTGCCGCCCATGCCGTCCAGCGGTTTGAGAATTATGTCGCGGTGTTCGGCATGGAAGCGTTTTATGTCGTCCGCATTACGCGTCACCAGCGTCGGACCGATAAATTGGGAGAACTCCAGGATGGCCAGCTTTTCCGGGTGGTCACGCAAGGCACGCGGCTTGTTGAAGACCTTGGCGCCTTCGCGTTCAGCCTGCTCCAGCAGGTGCGTGGCGTAGAAGTATTCGGAGTCAAACGGCGGGTCCTTGCGCATGACGACCGCGCCAAAATCCTTCAAGGCGCGTACCTGCCTTGGCGCTGAATGTGTTGGCCGGAACCACTGGTTGGGGTCGCCGGTCAGTGTGATGTCGCGTAGCGCGGCCTGGACCATCCCGCCGCGTGCCCACGACATGTCCCTGGGTTCGCAGGTTGCCACGGCGTGGCCGCGTTTTTGCAGCTCACGCATCATCGCAAAGGTGGTGTCCTTGGTGATCTTGAAGGACTCCAGCGGATCGGCAACAAACAGGATGTGCATACGGGGTGGTGGCTTAAGTGACGCGGCGTCTGTATTGTTGCACTGCAATCGCAATACCGCCCGCGACCACGCCCCAGAAGGCGGAACCGACACCCGCAATCACCACCCCGCTGAGGGTGACCAGAAAAGTAATCAGAGCCGCCTCGCGGTGCGGCTCTTCCTGCAGTGCCAAAGTAAGCGCATTGCCTATGGTACCGAGCAGGGCCAGCCCGGCGATGGCCGCCACCAGTTCTTTCGGAAACGCGGTCAGCACTCCGGTAATGGCCGCGCCAAAAATGCCTATCAGCACATAGATCGCCCCGCATGACACGGCGGCCGTGTAGCGCCTGGCCGGGTCTTCGTGCGCCTCGCGTCCCATGCAGATAGCGGCGGTAATGGCACTCAGGTTCAGCGCGAAAGCGCCAAAAGGCGCCAGCAGCAAGGTGGCCAGCCCGGTAAGCGTGATTACCCTGGACACCGGGATACCGCCCGGACCACCATAACCCGCGGCCTGGATGGCCGCGACGCCGGGCAGGTTCTGCGACGCCATCGTGACAATAAACAGGGGTATGGCCAGGCTGACAAAGGCGCTCCAGCCAAAGGCGGGCATCGTGAAAACCGGCACGGCGACATCCAGGCTGAGATTCGCGTTCGACAGCTGCCCGCGCGCCGCCACAAAAATAACGGCCACCACCAGCGTCAGCAACACGGCGTAACGCGGCAACAAACGCCGGCCCAGCAGATAACTGCCCAGCATCAGCAGTACCAGCGCCAGCGCCGTCTGCGCGGCCACAAAAGCTTGCAGGCCAAACCGCGTCAACACACCGGCCAGCAGCGCCGAGGCCACGGGCATCGGTATGCGGTTCATGATTTTTTCAAACCAGCCGGTCACGCCAAACAGGGTAATCAAGGCGGCGCAGGCAATGAATGCGCCCACCGCGTCGGCCATCGTAAAACCTCCCGCCAAGCCGGCCGTGGCCAGCACTGCCGCGCCCGGCGTGGACCAGGCCACCATAACCGGCTGGCGCAACCACAGGGAGGGAACCAGCGAGCACAAACCCATGCCCAGACCGAGCGCCCACATCCAGGAGGCAATCTGCGCCGGTGTGGCGCCAAACGCCAGCGCGGCCTGGAACACGATGGCGACCGAACTCGTGAAACCGACCAGCACAGCCACGAAACCAGCCGTGAGCGTCGAGGCGCTGACATCTTTAAAAAACTGCATCCGCCGATTGTGCCGCCCGGATGTCGCGCGGAAGAATTCGCGGCATCCGCTCAGATTTCGATCTTGGAGCCCAATTCAACCACCGCGTTGTTCGGCAAATTCAGGAAGTCGGCCGCGCCGCTGGCGTTGTGGTGCATCTGCGCAAACAACTTTTCGCGCCATTGCGCCATGCCGCTGCCAATGGTGGGCACTATCGTGTCGCGCGAAAGAAAATAGCTGGTGTTCATCTCTTCGAGCTCGCAGCCGCGGCCCTTGATCTGCTGCAGCGCCTTGGGCACGTCGGGGTCGTTCTTGAAGCCGTAGTGGATGACCACCTGCCAGCAGTGGTGGCCCAGCGCTTCTATCTCCAGCCGCTTGTCCAGCCCGATCCACGGCACCTCGTGGTTGCGCACCGTGACGAACAAATTATTCTCGTGCAATACCTTGTTGTGTTTCAGGTTGTGCAACAAGGCGTTGGGAACGGTGCCGCGGTCGGCCGTGAGGAAAACCGCCGTGCCTTCAACCCGTGCCGGCGGGCTCACGAACACTGCTTCAAGAAAACTGGGCAGGTCGATCGCGTCCGCACGCAGCTTGTCGTTGAGCAAGCGCCGACCCTGCTTCCAGGTGATCATGAGGGTAAATATCGCGCCGCCTATCACCAGCGGAAACCATCCTCCTTCAAACAGTTTGAGCAGGTTGGATGCGAAAAAGGCGAAGTCCACCACAAAAAACCATCCGGTGGAGGCCAGACACAGTAACAGCGGATAGTTCCATTTGTATCTGATGACGTAGAAGGTCAGGATGGTGGTGATCAGCATGTCGGTGCACACCGCAATGCCGTAGGCCGCCGCCAGGTTGCTGGACGACTTGAACATCACCACGGCCAGCACAATCGTCACGAACAAGCCCCAGTTGACCAGCGGTATGTAGATCTGGCCGGTATCGCGCACGCTGGTGTGCTGGATGTTCAGGCGCGGCAGGTAACCCAGCTGTATGACCTGCTTGGTCACACTGAAAGCACCCGAGATCAGGGCCTGCGAGGCGATCACGGTGGCCATGGTTGCCAATACCACCATCGGGATCAGTGCCCAGTCGGGGGCCATCAGAAAAAAGGGATTCTTCACGGCCTGGGGGTTCTTGAGCAGCAAGGCTCCCTGCCCGAAATAGTTCAGCGTGAGGGCCGGCATCACCACCGAAAACCAGGCCAGCCGTATCGGCTTTTTGCCAAAGTGTCCCAAGTCGGCGTACAGCGCCTCGGCCCCGGTCACACACAACACCACCGCCCCCAGAATGATGAAGGTAATGCCCGGGTTGTCGAACATGAAACGCAGCGCGTAATGCGGGCTGAGTGCCTTGAGTATCACCGGGTTGGTAATGATGTGCGATACACCCAGCAGCGCAATGACGACAAACCATACCAGCGTGATGGGGCCGAAAAATTTGCCGATACCCGTGGTACCCCGCTTTTGCACCACGAACAGAAAAAACAGGATGACCAGGGTCAGCGGCACCACGTAGGTCTTGAAAGCCGGCGACACCACTTCCAGCCCTTCCACCGCCGACAGGACCGAGATTGCCGGAGTGATGACGCCATCGCCATAAAACAGCGAAGTGCCGAAAATGCCGACGATGAGCAGGACCGAACGCAGACGCGGGCTGCCTTTGACCGCCTGCGACGCCAGTGCCAGCATGGCCACCAAACCGCCTTCTCCATTGTTGTCGGCCCGCAGCACCAGCACCACGTATTTGACCGACACGATGCTGGTCAAGGTCCAGAAAAAAATCGACAGGATGCCGTAGACGTTTTCCGGCGTAAAAGGCACGTGGCCGGAATTGAAGACTTCCTTGATCGCGTACAGGACGCTGGTACCGATGTCGCCGTAGACAACACCGATGGCGCCCAATGTGAGCGCACTGAGGGAGGATTTGGAAGCTGACACAGATGAACCCCGCTCTCAGGCTGGCGGGATTTCGTTACTTGGGCTTGCCATTGTGCGCCTGCTGCCGGGCTGCCGCAGCAGTTCCATGTCTCCAAGACGCATCAGATACACGACATTGTTGCAATGCAACAACTGCAGAGCTTGCGAAGATTTCGTAACTGAAGATTCGCAGCCTCTAGTCGTAGACCTCGGCGTCCGGGTCGGTGGCTTCAAGTTCGTAACTGGCCGCCAGCATTGCAAGGCGACCGATCACGCCGTACATATAAAAGCGGTTGGGCGCACTGGCACCGGGCCGCATACCAGGCTGGGGTAAGTGCGTACTCTCGGCAAACGCCAACGGCACAAAGCGCGATCCTGGGGCGTTCAGGTTTTCGTCGATACCCCGGCCGGCGTGCACACGGTAAAAGCCGCCCACCACGTAGCGGTCCATCATGTAGACCACCGGCTCGGCCACCGCTTCGTTGATGCGCTCATTGGTGAGCACACCCTCCTGCACAATCACTTCGGCCAGTTGCTGGGCTACTGCCACATCCCCGTCGGCTTCACGCCGCCCCTGGTACAGAGGCTCCAAGTCCTTCATGTCGCGCACCGTCATGATGCCCATGCCGGAACTGCTGTTGTCCGCCTTGACCACCACAAACGGCTTCTCGTTGATGCCGTATTCCTTGTATTTGCGCCGTATCTTGGTTAGCAGCGCGTCCACATTGGTGGTCACGCAATCCATGCCGGCAGGCTCCGACAAGTCCACGGCACCACACTTGTTGAACATCGGGTTGATCAGCCACGGATCCACGCCGATGAGTTTGCCGAACCGCTTGGCGACCTCTTCATAACTCTGGAAATGCCGGCTCTTGCGCCGTGTAAACCAGCCCGCGTGCAGGGGCGGCAACAGGTACTGCTCGTGCAGGTCTTCCAGAATGCCGGGCACACCGGCGCTCAGATCGTTGTTGAGCAAAATCGTGCAGGGATCAAAGTCCTTCACCCCCAGGCGGCGTTTGCCGCGAATCACCGGCTCCAGCTTGACGCTGTCGCCATTGGGCAGGTCGATGGTGGTGACTTTCTTGACCTCGGGGTTTATAGAGCCGACCCGCACGTTGTGGCCGGCCATCTGGTAGATGCGGCGCCTTTGTGCCTCGTTCGACAGGTAGTAGGTGCTCTGCGTCGCGTTTTCAGGAATGATCAACAGGTTACGTGCTTCCGGGCAAATTTTCTCGATCGCCGCCATCGCCGCCTGCACGGCGAGCGGCAACATGGCCGGCGTAAGGTTGTTCCAGCCGCCCGGGTACAGGTTGGTGTCCACGGGAGCCAGTTTGAAGCCGGCATTGCGTATATCGACCGAGCTGTAAAACGGAGGCGTATGCTCCATCCACTCCAGACGGAACCAGCGCTCGATGGCTGGCATGGAGTCCAGAACACGCTGCTCTAGCTCATTGATCGGGCCCGTGAGCGCCGTGACAAGATGTGGAACCATGCGGCCTTCTTGGAGGGGTGGGGTAAGGTAAGCTGTGACAGCCTGCTGGATTCTAGGACTTGGGGGCAGCCCCCAAGGTTCCAAGACTGCCTGCATGGCCCCATCAACTTTTTCCACAGTAGCACACCATGCAATACCGAAACCTTGGCAAAAGCAACCTCAAAGTATCCGCCCTGTGCCTGGGCACGATGATGTTTGGCGACCAGACCGACCTGCCGGCGGCAGCCGACATCGTGGCGCACGCCCATGACCATGGCGTGAACTTCGTCGACACCGCCGATGTTTACACCAGCGGCGCGTCGGAAGCCATGCTGGGTGCGCTCATCAAGCCGCGGCGCAACGACTGGGTGCTGGCCACCAAGCTGGGCAACAAGATGTCGGACCGCGTAAACGAGCAGCATTATTCGCGCAGCTGGATGATGCGCGAGGTAGACGCCAGCCTGCAGCGGCTGCAAACCGACTTTATCGACATCTATTACCTGCACCGCGACTTTGAAGACATGAACCTGGAAGAACCCGTGCGTGCCTTGTCCGACATGGTTAGTGCCGGCAAGATACGCGCTTGGGGGGTCTCCAATTTTCGCGGCTGGCGCATCGCCGAAATGGTGCGTGTGGCGCAACAACTGGGTCTACCCGGCCCGGTGGTGTGCCAGCCTTACTACAACCTGCTCAACCGCATGCCCGAGGTGGAAATCCTGCCGGCTTGCCACCACTACGGCATCGGTGTGGCGTCGTACAGCCCGATCGCGCGCGGTGTGCTCACCGGCAAATACGCGCCTGGTGCGGCGCCGGCCAGCGGCACACGCGCCGGCCGCGCCGATAAACGGATAGCGGAGACCGAGTTTCGCGAGGAGTCTCTGGTAATCGCCCAAAAGCTGGCCAACCATGCCCAGGCCAAAGGTATCACGCTGGCCCAATTTGCCACCGCCTGGGTACTGGCCAACCAAATCACCACTTCGGTGATAGCCGGCCCACGCACACTGGCCCAGTGGCAGGACTATTTCCCGGCGCTGGACTACGTGGTGACCAGGGAGGACGAAGCCCTGGTCGACTCCTTTGTCGGCTCCGGCCACCCGTCCACGCCGGGTTATACCGACCCGGCCTATCCGCTCAACGGGCGCATCGCCACGCAGTGAAAGTTTTCTACGGCTGGCGCATGGCCGCCGCCGGATGCGGCATCCAGTTCATGCAGTCCGCGTTGCTGACGCAGGCGTTTGGTGCCTACGTGGCGGTATTGTCGGAAGAACGTGGCTGGAGCAAAACCGCCTTGTCCGGGGCAGCGGCACTGCAGTCGGTGGAGGCGGCTGTGTTGGGACCTGCCTTGGGCTGGATCATGGACCGCTTCGGGCCGCAAGCCATGATACGTATCGGTATGCTGATTTTTGGCATTGGTTTTCTCGTCTTCAGCCAGATCGATTCGCTGGCCGGCTTTTATGTGAGTGCGGTGCTAATGGCCATCGGTGCCAGCCTGGGCGGCTACTTTCCGCTCACCGTGGCGCTGATCCAGTGGTTCGAACGCCACCGCGCACGCGCCTTGTCGCTGATCAGCCTGGGGTTGGCGCTGGGCGGGGTGATGGTGCCGCTTGTCGCCTGGTCCATGCAGCATTTCGGCTGGCGCGCCACGGCATTCGCATCGGGGCTTATCGTCATCACCATCGGCGTGCCGCTGGCATCGGTGATCCGGCGCCGGCCGCAGGACCATGGGGAAACGGTAGACGGCATTGCGCCGGCACCAGAACCTGCAGCCGGGGAAACCTCCGCGGCTGCCAGCCGCCAGCTCGAGTTCTCCGCGCGCCAGGCGCTGCGCACCCGCGCTTTCTGGCTGCTGGCGCTGGGCCACGGCTTTGCATTGCTGGTGGTTACGGCCGTCAATGTCCATGCCATCACGCATATGAAAGAAGGCCTAGGGTATTCGGTAGCGCAGGCAGCGCTGGTGATCATGCTCATGACCGTGGGACAGGTCGGCGGCGTGCTGCTGGCGGCAACCATCGGCGACCGCATGGAGAAGCGTTATGTGGCAGCCACCTGCATGCTGGCCCATGCCATCGGCCTGTTGCTGCTGACGCATGCGACCCACCCTTCCCAGGTGGCCGCCTTTGCATTGCTGCACGGCGTGGCCTGGGGCCTGCGCGGGCCGTTCATGCAGGCCATCCGCGCGGACTACTTTGGACGCAACGCCATCGGCATGATTCTCGGCCTCTCCGCCGTCATCACCGCCCTGGGCCAGATTGCCGGGCCCATGGTGGCCGGTATGCTGGCCGACCTGACCGGCAACTACCGCACCGGCTTCACCGTGCTGGCGCTGGCCGCAGGCTGCGGCTCGGTGTTTTTCGTACTGGCCAAACGACCTGTTTTGCCCGCCTTGAACTCTTTGGCTTCGTCGTAGAACTTGTCCGAAAATAAACTGGGGTCGCGCAAGCGGATTCCCGGTATCAGGTGCAGCGCCCTTGTAGGGCGAGCAGCCCCGCGCAGTACCATTGCCGCCACAACGCCCGGTACCCATTTCCACCGATCCAAAACAGGCTACCCATGTCCACACCCAACCCGCTCCCATCCCCCACCGTTGTTGGCCTCGGCCGCATGGGCGCCAATATGGCGCGGCGTATGGCGCGCGGCGGCTTGCAGATACACGGCTTCGACCCGTCCGAAGCAGCGCGTAATGCATTGTCCGGGGAAACGGGCGTGGTCCTGCACGACAGCTTGTCCAAAGCGGTGCAGGCGCAAGCTGGGCGCCGCCTGGTGTGGCTGATGTTGCCGGCCGGCGCCATTACCGACCAGACGCTGGCGGCTTTGGAATCCGAATTGCGCGCGGAAGATGTGCTGGTGGACGGCGGCAACGCCAATTACCTGGACTCGCAAGCCCGCGCGACGCATTGGAAAAAACGCGGGGTTGACTTTGTCGATTGCGGCGTGTCGGGCGGCATCTGGGGTCTGGCCGAGGGCTTCTGCCTGATGGCCGGTGGTGACGAAGCGGCCATTGCGGCGCTCCGGCCCTTGTTTGAACGGCTGGCGCCCGCGCCCGACCGCGGTTGGCTGCATGCCGGTCCAAGCGGCGCCGGGCATTTCACCAAGATGGTCCACAACGGCATCGAATACGGAATGATGCAGTCCTATGCCGAAGGATTTGCGCTGATGGCCGGCAAGACCGACATGCGGATAAACCTGAACGCCATGGCCGAGTTGTGGCGCCACGGCAGCGTGGTGCGCTCCTGGCTGCTGGACCTGACCGCCAGCGCGCTGCAGGACCCGACCGCGATGGAAAAACTCGCGCCGGTGGTGGCCGACTCCGGCGAGGGCCGCTGGACCGTGGACGAAGCGATCCGCCAGGGCACGCCGGTGCCAGTGATCTCCGCCGCATTGATGGCGCGTTTTTCGTCCCAGGGCAAAGCCGATACCAGCAACCGCCTGTTGTCGCTGATGCGCAAGGGTTTTGGGGGACACCAGACGGTGGACAAGTCTTGACCGGGCGGCCCCAGCTCAAGTGCCGATTACGCCGCCATCGCGCTTGCGGATCACTACTGTCGCGGAACGCGGTCTTCCGCCCGGCCGGTAATCGGGCCAGTTGGAATACCTGGTCACGGACGCCGGGTCGCTGCGTTCGCTCGGTGTCTCCCCCGGATGCTGGATGTTCACGAACATCGTCGTCCCGTCGGGCGTGAAGGTAGCGCCAGTCAGTTCGCAGTTGGTTGGGCCGGTCAGAAAGCGGCGCACCTCGCCGGTGGCCGGGTCGCAGGCCAGCATCTGGTTGCTGCCCATGTTCTTGAGTTCGCCCTTGTACATGGCGGCGGCGGCTACATCGGTCTCTATCCACAACACACCCCGGCTGTCGAAGCGGATGCCGTCCGGGCAGGCGAAAATGTCGCCCTTGATATTGCCCTTGGCCTCGGCACGTTCATTGGCCGGGTCGCCGGCCAGCACCAGGTGGTTCCACCGGAAGCCGGCGCCATCGAAGTCGCCGTCATCCTTCCAGCGGATTATCTGGCCCATGACGTTGTTCACACGCGGATTGGCGGCGTCCACGCCGGGCATGTTGGGCTGCCCGCGCAGACTGTTGTTGGTGAGCGTGCAGTAGACCCAGCCGCTGTGCGGGTCGATGCTGAGCCATTCGGGCCGGTCCATCTTGGTGGCCTGTAGCGCGTCACTGGCCTGGCGCGCCATGATCAGCACTTCGCCCTGGTCGGCAAAACCGTTGGCCACGGTCAGCGGGCCCAGCCCGTGCACCAGCGGCAACCAGCGGCCGCCGCCATCGGCATCAAAACGGGCCACGTACAGGGTGCCATGGTCCAGCAGTTCGCGGTTGGCTTTGGCGCCGCCCGGTGCGACCTTGTCGCGGCTTATAAACTTGTAGATGTACTCGAAGCGCGCGTCTTCACCTGAATACACCACGGCACGGCCATCTTTGGTCACGCCAACCCAGGCCCCTTCGTGGGCGGCGCGGCCCAGCGCCGTGCGTTTAAGGGGTGTGCTGGCCGGGTCCATGGGATCAACCTCAACCACCCAGCCAAAACGGTTCGGTTCGTTGGGGTTGCGGGAGGCGTCAAAACGCGCATCGAACTTTTCCCAGCCATACCCGCCGTCCTTGCGCAGACCCAAACGCAGGTGGTGGGCACTGATGTTGTCGCCCCCGCCAAAATAGCCCATCCAGTTCTCTTCGCCCGACAGGTAGGTGCCCCAGGGCGTCTGGCTGCTGGCGCAGTTGTTCAGTGTGCCCAGCACCACGCGCCCGGCCGGGTCGGCCGCGGTTTGCAGCATGGCGTGTCCGGCAGCGGGACCGCTTACCGCGAACGGCGTGTCCATCGTGAAGCGCCGCGCATACCGCGACGGACGCACCATCTCCCAGGTGTCGCCTTTGCGCTCGACCTCGTACACCGCCAGGCCGTGCGCGTTTTGGGACTTCTTGACCTTCTCGGCCGTGAGGTTGGCAAAACCACCCACATGCAGCAGGCCGTCATCGGTGTACTCGTGGTTGATGGCGATCACCCCGCGGGTTGAACTGCCACCGAGGGGAAAGTATTCGACGCCGTCATGGTGCATGCCCATCTGCGCCGCCTGGTCGGCGGCGCTGTTGGAGCCGTCGAATTTGAAAACCGGCATATTGCCGGCAATTCCAATCGGCTCGCCCCAGGCCGCGATTGGTGTGGCAACGTAGCCCTCGGGTACCACCAGCGTATCCGCCTCGCTGACGGGGACCGCCTTGAATCCCAGTTTTGGCCCGGTTGCCAGGCCACCCGGGCCTGCGCAACCGGTCATGGGGGCGAGCAGCGACGCTACGGCAAGGGAAGCGCCGCCCAGCAAGACGGTACGGCGCGCCGGGTTGGATACGTCGTGGATGCTCGGATTGGACGAGCGGTTGCTGTCTTCCATTGCATTGAAGTCTTTGGCCATGTTGTCTCCTTGTGATTTTTTGCGTCAGGGTAACGCGCGGCAATGGCTGATCCAGTGCGCGGTCAGTTTCTCCTGCACCGTGTTCTGGCGCAAGCGGTCATTCAGGCCTTGCCAGTCCACCCGGTCCAGCTCCTGGTCCTGGTTGAAACACGAGAATACATGGCGTGTGCTGCCATCGGGCATCGTGTGTGTTTGCAGGCACTGCGCACAAATCTCCTTCATCATGCATTGCATGGGCGAGTTGATCGAGCCCACGGCAAAGTGGCCGGTCTTCAGATGCGGCTGCAACACCGCATGGCGCGCCTGTGCCACGGCGGCCATCATGCGGTCCGAACCAATGGCCACCATATGGTCCACCTCGGGCAAGCGGATGGCGGTATGGCCCAGTTGCCCCTGCGCATAGGCCAGCATGGCCTGCACCATATTGCCCACGAAGCTGTGGTCCTGCACACGTGTGGGGGTAAAACCCGGGCCTTCGTCACAACACCACACAATCGCGTCCGACGCGGCTTCGATTTCCTCGACCTTGTAGCGGTCCACCATCTTTTTGTAGCCTGCAAAATACAACACCCGCGAGCCTTGGGCCCGGAACGCGGCACCAATCGAGAACAACACCGCATTGCCCAGGCCCCCTCCTACCAACAGCACCGTTTGGTTGGCGGCAATGTGGGTGGGTGCTCCGGTCGGGCCCATCAGCACCACCGGCTCGCCCACGCGCAGATCGGCACACAGGTTGGCCGAGCCCCCCATCTCCAGCACGATGGTGGACAACAGGCCGCGCGCCCTGTCGGTCGATGCACCGGTCAGGGCCAGGCCTTCCATTTGCAGCCGTGTGGCCGGCAAATCCGCGGATGGCACGGCGCCCACCCGCCGGCTCAGAACTTCGAAGTTCTGCAGCCGGTAAAACTGCCCGGGCAGGAAGGCACGCGCCGCCGCAGGCGCCCTGAGCACCACCTCGACGATGGTGGGCGTCAGGCGCACCACCGCGTGTACGGTGGCGCGCCAATCGGTGTTGAGCCGTTCGATAAAGGCCGTGTCGTCCATCGCACTGGCTGGCCCGCGCTGCCGGAGCACCCGGCTGACCACCGGGAAGCCCTGCTTGGCCGAACCCAGGGCCTTGACCACGTTGCCGAAGTAGGACGGATGCAGGTCGCCGAAGAATGACACAAACCGGCCATCGCCGGACCTGGACAGCAGCACCTGGGCCTGGGCCGGTTTGGAGATGGCCGGCTCAGGTTGGACCGCCGCGCCCGACTCGTCCACCGCCGCAAAATATTTCCCGTCGAGCTCGAAGTGCGCCGCGTCTTCGCGCGCCAGCACGGTATTGGGTGAGGTGCCGGCGGCGATAAAGATGGCGCGTGCGGGCAGCGCCAGTTCCTCTCCATCGCTCCAGCTGCCGTCTTCGCCGCGCAGCTGGCGGCACACGGTCAAGGCATTCGCGGCCCCATGGGTATCGAGCTGCACCGCACGCGGGTCCACACATTCCACAAAACGCAGGCCCTCCTGCAGTGCCAGCTCCACCTCTTCATGGTTCAGGGTGTAGGCCGGGCTGTCGATCAGGCGCTTGCGGTAGGCAATCGTGGCACCGCCCCAGGAACGCAGCAGCTCGATCAAACGGGGCGGGCGTTGTGCGCCCAGGGCGGCCGTGCGCTCGGCGCGTACCGCTAGCGCATGGTCCATGAATTCCTGCGCGATGCAACGTTCTTCTTCCGACATGCCGGACAGCAAATCCTGCACGCCCACGATCTGCGCACGCTGCAGGAATTTCTCGATCTGCACCAGGTAATACGCGAGCGACTCGGTCGCGGTGTCGATGGCCGTCAGGCCACCGCCGATCACCACGATCGGCAGGCGCACCTGCATATTGGCAATCGATTCAATCTTGGCCGCGCCGGTGAGCTGCAAGGCCATCAGGAAGTCGCTCGCGGTGCGCACACCACGCGCCAGGCCATTGGGGATGTTCAAGGTGGTCGGTTTGCCTGCCCCCATGGCCAGCGCCACATGGTCGAACCCAAGCGCCCAGGCATCCTGCAGCGTGACCGTACCCCCAAACCGCACACCGCCAAACAGCGCAAACCGCGCGCGCCGCTCCAGCAGCAGGCGTATTACCTTGAGAAAGTTCTTGTCCCAGCGCACCGTGATGCCGTATTCGGCCACGCCGCCAAAGCCGGCCATGTCGCGCTCTTCCAGTGGTTCCTGCAGCTCAGCGTAATTGCGCACCGGCTCGAATACCGTGCGCGAGCCGTCCAGCCGCACGCCGCAAAGTTGCTCGGGCAGCGGCTCGATCTTGAGCCCGTCCAGGCCCACCACGGTATGGCCATCGTTCAACAAGTTGTGTGCCAGCCCGAAACCGGCCGGGCCCATGCCGGCCACCAGTACGCGGTAACCGCTGGGCCTGGCCGGCAACCAGCGTTGCAGGTTCAGCGGGTTCCAGCGTGTGAGCAGCGAATAAATCTCGAAGCCCCATGGCAGCTCCAGCACATCTTTCAGGGTACGCGTCTCGGCCTGCGGTATGTTCACGGGCTCCTGTTTCTGGTAGATGCAGGACTTCATGCAGTCGTTGCAGATACGGTGCCCGGTGGCCGCCACCAGGGGGTTGTCCACCGTGATGATGGCCAGGGCGCCCACCAGATGGCCGGCTGTCTTGGCCATATGGAACTCGGAAATTTTTTCTTCCAGCGGACAGCCGGCCTGGTTGACCCCGAAGGCCGTCTTCTTGAACCTGGCCACACCATCCGCGCCCGGCTTCTCCCGCAGGCCGGTGGAGCAGGAGTCCTTGCTCTGTTTGTGGCACCAGATGCAGTAGTTGGCATGGTCCAGTGCACCGGCCAGGTCGGTGCCGGCGTCCGTGAGTTTGAAGCCGTCGCGCCGGCGTATGTGCTCTGGCCGGATCGTGAAGGTGGTGACCATACCTTCTTCACGATCAACCACATGGTCGATCAGATGCAGCGGGTCGGTCTTGCGTGGCTGTTTGAACAGCAGGCCTTGCTGGTGGCGCTCCACACCGGCAGGGGTATACAGGGCCCAGGCGCCGTATTGCAGGGCAAGCTCGACCTCGCGTCCGAAATCGGCCTCCTGCGCCAACCAGCGTGTGACATGTTGTGCAAAGGCCAGCTCGAACGCGGCGATATCGGTGACAGGTAGGGCGAGCAAGGTCTGGAGTTCGGCGCCGATTGCCAAACCAGGTATGGCCTGCGCCGTGTCCTGGTCGTACGCACGGGCGACCCGGCGTTGCACAAACTGGCGCTTGACTTCGTACAGCGGCGCCAACACATGGTGCTGCTGCGCCAGCGCGGTTATCTCGGCCCGGATGCCGAACAGTTCGCCCATGAAGTCGTCTACATAAGGCGCCAGATCGACCAGCAGTTGCGAGCTCTGTTTGGCCTCAAGCAAGCCGCCCGTTCCACGTGCACCGACCAGCCGCGTCCGCAGATCGGCTTGCGCCTCGCCCAGCCAGCGCAGAAAAACCGCATCCAGCTTTTGAAGACCATCGTGCCCATACAGGTCGGCAAACTGAAGATCAAAACCGGGTTTCAGCATGGAGTCAGGCCTCAAAGTTCTCAGTGTATTCGGCCCGCTGGTGCGCGACCTGATTGGTGCGCGGGCGCTGGAACAGTTCCTGCATGTCTTGACCTGATCAGGACCATCAACCCCAGCAATGCTTCAGGAGGGCACCATGTCAGAGCAAACCCCTACGCAGTTTTCGCATGTGAAACCCGGCGACACCCAATTTATCTCCGGCGGTTTGCGCGACTTTTTCTTATACCGTGACCTCGGAATTGCGCAAGCCACGCACGGAAAAGTGATAGCGCACCTGGTCAGGGCGAATATGGCACCAGAAACTGGCACCGGATGGCACCAGCATGAGGCCGAGTTCCAGATCGTGATCATGCTCACTGGCTGGGCACGTTTTATGTACGAAGACAAGGAAACGCTGGTGCAAGCCGGCGACTGTGTGCACCAGCGCCCCGGCATACGCCACTATCTGTTCGACTATTCCCCGGACATGGAATACCTGGAAATCGTGTCGCCGGCCGACTTCAAGTCGGTGGATTGCGAGCCGGCCTGCGAAACCATTCCTGCGGCAACGCCATGGCCCGTGCAGGCACTGAAAGCAGCGTAACTCCTAAAACTCCGCGTCGAGTTCGTCGATCTCGTCAGGCTCTTTTTTGGCCTCGGCGAACCATTCCTTCATGGCCGGCAACTCCATGATGCGTTTGCAATAGGCGGCGGCAGTCTTGCTGATCGGCACATCGTAGGTCAGGAAACGCGTCACTACCGGGGCATACATCGCATCGGCCACGGTAGGCTGTTTACCAAACAGGTAGGGGCCGCCATAACTTGCCAGGCACTCGGCCCATATCGCCAGCACCCGGTCGATGTCGGTCTGCGCCCGCGACCAGATCTTGAACCCCGGAAAATGGGCCTTGATGTTCATCGGCAGCGACGCGCGCATGGACGCAAAACCCGAATGCATCTCGCCGCATACGGCCCTGCAATGCGCTCGCGCCTTGGCGTCGGCTGGCAGCAACTGGGCTTTCGGCTTGATTTCGTTGAGGTATTCCGCGATAGCCAGCGTGTCCCAGACCTTGATGCCGTTGTGCTGCAAGGACGGCACCAGCATCGACGCCGAGAGCAGCAGCATCTCCGCCTTCATGGCCGGGTCGTCGGGCGAGATCACCTTCTCGGTAAATTCCAGGCCAGCCAGCTTGGCCAACAACCAGCCACGCAAGGCCCAGGCCCCGTAGTTCTTGCTGCTGATCGTCAACACGGCTTTGGCCATTGCGCGCTCCTAAAATTTTGGGATTAACCGGTGCTGCATCGCAAGCCTTGTGCCAGCCGCAGCGTATGACGGCTTGCCAACTGTCGTCTGGCCCGTAACTTGCCTGCAAAAGCTCCACCTGGGTCACCAATCCTTCACAAGCCAGTTGAGGGCAGAGTTTGCAGCTTCGCGGCTGCGGTCTGTCCCGCCAGTATCAGGAGAACCATGCTGTACCAAGCCTACCAAATGCAGTCTGACCTGCTGTCGCCGTTTCGACTGATGGCGCAGTCGGGTGCCGCGTCGTTCTGGTTTGGCAAGACCGAAGGCTCCATGGTGCGCAAGCTGGCTGCCTCGTTCGATATTTTTTCGCGCCTGCGGCTCACCCATACCCGCCCGGCCTATGGGATTGAAAGTATCAAGATCGGTGAACGTGCCGTCCCGGTGACCGAACACGCTGTGCTGGAAATGCCGTTCGGCACCCTATTGCATTTCAAGAAGGACACGCCGTCTGACCTGCCGCACCAGCCTCCGGTGTTGCTGGTTGCTCCCCTGTCCGGACACTTCGCCACCCTGCTGCGCGAGACCGCGCGCACTTTGCTGCAGGACCACGACGTCTATATCACCGACTGGCACAACGCACGCGACGTGGGCCTGCGCCACGGGCCGTTTGCGCTGGACGACTACATAGACCACATGATCCGCTTCCTCGAAGCCATAGGGCCGGGCACCCACGTGGTAGCCGTATGCCAGCCCTGCGTGGCCGCGCTGGCGGCTACCGCCGTGATGGCCGAAGACGATAACCCGGCGCAGCCGAGCAGCCTGACCCTGATGGCCGGCCCGGTGGACTGCCGCGTCAACCCGACCGCCGTCAACGTCCTGGCCGCCAGCAAGCTGATTGAATGGTTCGAGCAGAACCTGATCAGCCATGTACCCATGCCGCATGCAGGCTACATGCGCCGTGTCTATCCGGGTTTTGTGCAGCTCAGCGCGTTTTTGAGCATGAACCCGGAGCGCCACAAGAATGCATTCAAGGACATGTACCGCCATCTGGTGGAGGGTGACATGGAGAAGGCCGACATCATCCGGACTTTTTACGACGAATATCTCGCGGTGAACGACCTGCCGGCCGAGTTCTATCTGGAAACGGTGGAAAAGGTGTTCCAGACCTACGACCTGGCGCGTGGCGCACTGAGCTACCGCGACCGCATCGTGGACCCGGCGGCGATTCGCCGTACCGCCCTCATGACCGTGGAAGGCGAGCGCGACGACATCTGCGCCATCGGCCAGACCGTGGCAGCGCAGGACCTGTGTACCAATATCCGCCCCTACATGAAGACCCACCACGTGCAAACCGGCGTGGGCCACTACGGCGTGTTCAGCGGCAAGAAGTGGAACCTGCAGATTTATCCGCGGGTGCGTGAACACATACACGCGAGCATGGGGTGAAGCCAGTCGGCATTGAAACGCGGAGTCCTGGCCGGCTCCTTACACAAGAGGATTGACGGTTTTCAAAGCCTTGAATCGCCCAAAGTCGCGGTCAGCGCTCCACAGCACCGACACGCCGTTTTCAATGCAGATCGCCGCTATTCGCGCATCGTGAAATTGTCCGCCCTGTAGCCTGGCTTTGCGCGTCAACTCGGACAGGATGCGCCAATGCCGCGCACCGCTGTGCAGTATGTGCGCCTGGGGCGAAGCGAGCCATGCATCGATCTGCGCGAGTGCCTGGTCAAAACTGCTGGCGGGGTTGAATATCTTGCGGTTGGTGACAACGGACAAAAATTCATGCAGGCAGCTCACCGGAATTCCCCAGGGTTGGCGGCCTTCAGCAAGCGACTTCACGCAATCAAACGCCTGTGCGTGGAAGGCGGATTCCGCCCGGTGCGCGTACACAAGAACATTCGTATCCAGTGCGATCATGCCTGGGGGCCGACGACACGTGCGGCGACGTGACCCTCTTCAAACTCCTGCCAGCGTTGCGGGTCCGCAATCAGAATTTTCTTGCCCCGGACACTTGCATCCTTGAGTTTGAAGGCGGGTTTGGCCTTGGCATGGGAATCGCTCAGCACCCGGCGCAGGCCTTCCTCCACCAAAGCGCGCAGCGTGGTCTGGCGTTGCTGCGCCAGACCTTTGGCTGATTCAAAAAGCGCGTCCGAAACTTCGATGGTGGTTTTCATATGGGCACCCATATTGGCTGGTGCGGGGGTATTGTAATTTGATACTTTCCACGTCGTTCGGGCATCAAAGTACTCTTTTAAGATACCGTCCGGTATGGCTTGCGGCATTGGCCGCGATGTCTTCCGGCGTGCCCACACCCACCACCTGGCCGCCACCGGCTCCGCCTTCGGGACCCATGTCGATGATCCAGTCGGCGGTCTTGATCACGTCCAGGTTGTGTTCTATCACCACGATGGTGTTGCCCGCATCGCGCAGATGCTGCAACACCGTGAGCAGCAGGGCAATATCGGCGAAATGCAAACCCGTGGTGGGCTCGTCCAGGATGTACAAGGTACGCCCTGTATCGCGTTTGGACAACTCCAGCGCCAGCTTGACGCGTTGCGCCTCGCCGCCCGACAAGGTGGTGGCCGACTGGCCCAGCTTGATGTAGGACAGGCCCACGTCGAGCAAGGTCTGCAGCTTGCGTGCAATGGTTGGCACGGCTTTGAAGAACTCGGCCGCGGCTTCCACCGTCAGGTCCAGCACCTGGGCGATGTTTTTGCCTTTGTAGAGCACTTCAAGGGTTTCGCGGTTGTAGCGCTGGCCGTGGCATACGTCGCAGGGCACGTAGACGTCGGGCAGGAAGTGCATCTCTACCTTCTTCACGCCATCACCCTGGCACGCCTCACACCGTCCACCGGCCACGTTGAAGCTGAAACGCCCCGGGCCGTAGCCGCGTTCGCGCGCCATGTTCATCTCGGCCATCAGTTCACGGATCGGCGTGAACATGCCGGTGTAAGTGGCCGGGTTGCTGCGCGGCGTGCGCCCGATCGGCGACTGGTCGACGTTGATGACCTTGTCGAAATGTTCAATCCCCTGAATCTCTTCGTGCGCTGCCGGTTCATCGTGCGCACGGTATAGCTGGCGTGCCACGGCGGCATACAGCGTGTCATTGACCAGCGTCGATTTGCCCGAGCCCGACACTCCGGTGACACAGGTCAACAACCCGACCGGGAACTCCACGCTGACACTGCGCAGGTTGTTGCCGGTGGCCTTGATGACACGGATGCCCTGCAGATCGCCCTGGGTCGCCAGGTGCGCCGCATTTCGTTCAGCCCAGGCCAGCGCCACCTTGCTGGGCGGCGCCTTGGGCGCTGCCCTTTTTTCAGCCACCGTCGCCACGGTAGGCAACCAGGGTGTACGGCGCCTGGGCACGGCGATTTTCAGCGTGCCCGCCAGGTACTTGCCGGTGAGGGACTCCTGGCTGTCCCGGATGTCGTCAAAACTGCCTTGTGCAATCACGCGCCCGCCATGGACCCCCGCGCCCAGCCCCATGTCGATGATATGGTCGGCGGCACGCATCATGTCTTCGTCGTGTTCCACCACCAGCACGCTGTTGCCGATGTCGCGCAGGTGTTTTAGCGTGTCGATCAGGCGGTCGTTGTCGCGCTGGTGCAGGCCGATGCTGGGTTCGTCCAGCACATACATCACGCCGGTCAGGCCGGAGCCGATCTGCGACGCCAGCCGGATGCGTTGCGACTCGCCGCCGCTAAGCGTCTCGGCGCTGCGGTCGAGGCTCAGGTAGTTCAGGCCCACGTCGTTGAGAAACTTGAGCCGCAGCCCGATTTCGCGCACCACCTTGCCCGCAATCTCGCCCTTGGCGCCCGACATGTGCAGGCTCTGGAAATACGCCAGGCTCTCGCGCAAGGTGGTGTGGCTGACTTCAAAGATCGCCCGCGCCTGTTCACCTTCGCCGATCTTGACGTGGCGCGCCTCGCGGCGCAGCCGGGTGCCCTTGCATTCGGCGCAGGGCTGGCTGCCGCGGTAACGCGTGAGCTCTTCGCGCACCAGCACCGAATCGGTTTCGCGGTAGCGCCGCGCCATATTCGGCAGGATGCCTTCGAACGGATGTTTGCGCGTGAGTTTGCGGCCCTGCGCGACACCGGTGTCGCCTGCGGCTCTACCCGACTCCATCACATAGCTGAACTTGATTTCCTCTTCGCCCGAGCCCTGCAGCACCGCCTGCTGCACCTCAGGTGGCAAGCTCTCAAAGGCCGCGTCAATATCAAAGCGGTAGTGTTTGGCCAGGCTTTCCAGCATCGCGAAGTAATAGGCGTTGCGCCGGTCCCAGCCCTTGATGGCGCCGCTGGCCAGGCTCAAGGAGGGGAAGGCCACCACCCGCGCCGGGTCGAAAAAATCCATCGCGCCCAGGCCATCACAAGCCGGGCAGGCACCCATGGGCGAGTTGAAGGAAAAAAGGCGCGGCTCGAGTTCGGAGATGGAATAGCTGCACACCGGGCAGGCGAACTTGGCGTTAAACAGGTGCTCCTTCGGCACCAAGGCCGGCGCGCCGCCCGAAGCCGGCGCGGCGTCCAGTTCCACGGCCAGCGCACGACCGTCCGCCAACCGCAGCGCGGCCTCGAAACTTTCGGCCAGGCGCTGGCGCAACTGGTCTTTCGCCGGTACGTCGGCGTCGCCGCGCACCTTGAGCCGGTCTATCACCACGTCGATGCTGTGTTTTTCGGTTTTCTTGAGCTTGGGCAGATCGTCAAACTCGTAGGCCGCACCATCCACCCGAAAGCGCACATAACCCTGCGCCTGCAGATCGGCGAACAGCTCGACGAACTCACCCTTGCGTTCCCGCGCCACCGGCGCCAGCACCATCAGACGCGTGTCTTCCGGCAGGGCCAGCACCGCATCCACCATCTGGCTCACGGTCTGGGACTGCAGTGGCAGGCCGTGGTCGGGGCAATACGGCGTGCCGGCACGCGCAAACAGCAAGCGCAGGTAGTCGTGGATTTCGGTCACCGTGCCCACGGTGGAACGCGGGTTGTGGCTGGTGGCCTTTTGTTCTATCGAGATCGCCGGGCTCAGGCCCTCGATCATGTCCACATCGGGCTTATCCATCAGTTGCAGGAACTGCCGCGCATACGTGGACAGGCTCTCCACGTAACGGCGCTGGCCCTCGGCGTACAAGGTGTCGAACGCCAGACTGGACTTGCCCGACCCGCTCAGGCCGGTGATCACCACCAGCTGGTTGCGCGGTATGTCGAGGTCGATGTTCTTCAGGTTGTGCGTGCGTGCACCGCGGATACTGATGCGCTGCGCGTGCAGCAGGGTCGAAAGGCGAGCGGAATCGGAATCGGCTGGGGGCATGGGTCGGGGTTTCGCGGGCAACCCATGATGATAGGCCCATGGCAGTTTTTCTGCCCGTGCGGCGCCAGCCCTTGGCCGTGTGTGCGGCAGCCTTCAGCGCGCCACGGCTTTTTCCAGGCGCCGCGTCTCGCCGATCTTTAGCACGTCGAACTGCATCTGGCCCAGGCCATGCTCGCGCCGCTGCTGGGCCAGCACGAGTGGCGGCTCGTCCATCGGTTCATCGGTGAGCGCCTCGAAGGTTCCCCAATGCATGCCGATCGCGCGTTCGGCCCGCAGGTCGGCGCGTATCTGCACCGCCTCCGGCACATTGGCATGCATGACCTTCATGAACCAGCGCGGCGCGTAGGCGCCTATCGGGATAAAGGCCATGTCAAACGGCCCCAGGCGCTCGCCGATGTCGCGGAAGTCGCGCGAATACCCGGTGTCGCCGGTATGGATCAGGCGCAAGCCCTCCCCCTCCACCACCCAGCCACCCCACAAGCTTTGGTTGGTATCGGCCAGGCTGCGCCGGCTCCAGTGCTGCACCGGCACAAAGACGATGCGCAGCGTGTCTTCGCGCGTTTCCTCCCACCAGTCGTATTCGTCCACACGCGTGACGCCCAGGCTTGCAAACCAGGCCTTGAGCCCCTTGGGCACCAGAAACCGGGGACTGCCCTGAGGCAGGGCCGCCAGGTGCTGCACTGCATCGGCGTCCAGGTGGTCGTAGTGGTTGTGTGAAACGAAGACCAGATCGATGCGCGGCAGTTCGGGAATGTCTATCGGCAGTGGAACCACGCGTTTAGGCCCGGCGAAACTGAGCGGCGAGGCGCGCTCCGAGAACACCGGGTCAAACAGGATGTTCTTGCCCGCCAGGCGCACCAGCATCGTGGCGTGCCCAATCCAGGTCACGGAAGGGTTGGTAGCGGGCGAACGCAGCGCCGCTGCATCGGTTTTGACTACCGGCAGATTCCAGCCGCCGGCCGGCGCTTTGGGCAAGCCATGACGCAGCCGCTCCCATTGCCAGGCCCAGAGGCTGGCCTTGTCGTCATGCGGGTAATTGTTGCGAAAACCGTCCGGCCCGTGCGGCGCGGGCTGGGCGCTGGCGAGGCCCGAGATGGCAACCAACAAGAAGGCAATAACAACATGCATGGATAAATGGGCAACAGGTTTTGGAGTCCAGCCAGACTCTAGCCGAGAAGCCTCAAGCCGGTGACCTGCCGGCTGATGTACAGGGGGTATGCTGTTGATTGAAACCGCTCGCGTAACGCGAGCGGTCTCAATCAAGGACTGGGCTTGCGGCGTTGCCGCAGCGGGCCCGTCCCTCAAGAACCAGGAGGCAGTCATGACAGGTTTGACCGAAAGCAGCGCGCGCGGCGCATCAACCCCCGCGTTGCTGGAACAGACCATCGGGGATTTCTTTGGCGGCGTCGTGCAGCGTTTCCCCGAGCGCGCGGCGCTTGTGTCAAGGCACCAGAACAAACGCTTTACCTACCGTGAACTGGACCACGCCTCCAGCCGGCTGGGCAGCGCCCTGGTGCGCTGCGGGCTGGCCAAGGGTGAACGCGTGGGCATCTGGGCGCATAACTGTTATGAGTGGCTGCTGATGCAGCTTGCCACGGCCAAGGCCGGCATCGTGCTGGTCAACATCAATCCGGCCTACCGCGTGACCGAACTGGAATACGCGCTCAACAAGGTCGGCTGCCGGATGCTGGTGACCATGACCGCGTTCAAGACCAGCGACTATCTGGGCATGGTGCGGGAACTGGCGCCTGAACTGGAGGGTGCAGCGCCGGGCCGGCTTGAAGCACTGCGGGTACCGGCCCTGAAAACGGTGGTCCATCTGGGGCAGGAGGCCATCCCCGGCATGTGGACGTTTGCGGAATTGATGCGCAACGGCGACCCGGACGACCCCGCGTTGCGCAGCATGGCAGCATCGCTTCAGGCCACCGACGCTATCAATATCCAGTTCACCAGCGGCACCACGGGCTTCCCGAAAGGTGCCACGCTGACGCACCGCAACATCCTGAACAACGGCTTCTTCATCGGCGAAGCCATGAAGCTGACCGAACATGACCGCCTGTGTGTACCGGTACCGCTGTACCACTGCTTTGGCATGGTGCTGGGCAACCTGGCCTGCCTGACGCATGGGGCATGTATCGTCTACCCGAACGATGGCTTCGACCCGCTGACGGTGCTGGAAGCGGTGCAGGCCGAGAAGTGCACCGGCCTGCATGGCGTGCCCACCATGTTTATCGCCGAACTGGCGCATCCCCGCTTCAGGGAGTTCGATTTGTCCAGCCTGCGGACCGGCATCATGGCCGGCTCGCCCTGTCCCATCGAAGTGATGAAGAAGGTGCTGGGCGAGATGCACATGGGTGAAGTCACCATTGCCTACGGCATGACCGAAACCAGCCCGGTAAGTTGCCAGAGTGGTGCCGACACGCCGCTCGACAAACGGGTGTCCACCGTGGGCCTGGTGCAGCCGCACCTGGAGATAAAAATTATCGACCCCGAAACCGGCACGACCCTGGCCGTTGGCCAGGCCGGCGAGTTTTGCACCAGGGGTTATTCGGTCATGCACGGTTATTGGGGCGACGAGGAAAAAACGCGTGAGGGCATCGACCCCGACGGCTGGATGCACACGGGCGATATCGCCACCATGGACGAACAGGGTTACGTCAACATCGTTGGGCGCATCAAGGACATGGTGATACGCGGCGGCGAAAACGTCTACCCGCGCGAGGTGGAGGAATTTCTGTACCGCCACCCGGCGGTGTCCGACGTGCAGGTGGTGGGTGTGCCCGACAAAAAATACGGCGAAGAACTGTGCGCCTGGATCATCCTGAACCCCGGCCAGAGCGCCACGGCAGGGGACATCCGCGCGTTCTGCAAGGACAGCATCGCCCACTACAAGGTACCGCGCTACGTAAAATTCGTGGAAACTTTCCCGATGACCATTACGGGCAAGATCCAGAAGTTCGTGATGCGCGAGGTGATGCGCCAGGAACTGCGGGTGGACGAAGAGAAAACCGCATGAGCCGCCGGGCCGCTCCCAAGGAGAATACCGCAATGCGCAGCGTGGAGGATGCCTGATAAGCCTGCCGTGGGGTGGGCATGCTACAGGCCCGCCGAAAACGCGCGGAACGGACCCTTACTGCCCCAGCAGACCCTGCTTGAGTTTCTTGTCCACCGGGTGGTCACCCAGAAAAATTCCCAGCACGGCAACATAAAAGTCGGCTCCGGCGATGGGCGCGCCTTTGCTGGTGCCGTTGATGGTCAAGGTCGTACCAAGGTCAGGCACATAGTCGAAGTTGATCACGTCGCCCTTGACGGTCTGCCCGATGGTGTTGATCGTGCGCTCGAGCTGACCCACACGCTCCTGCAGCCGGGCCAGCTCATCGGGGCTGGAGTGTTTGCGTATGCCCGACACCAAGGCGTTGTTGAAGTCATCCGGCCCGGCCGCGCGCAACATGCGCAGTTGCAGGCGTTTGGGGCCCGGCATGTCAGAAACCTCCTGCAGGCTGGAGGCTCTTTCCCCCAGGTACAGGCCGGCCACATACCCCTTGATGAACATGACGGCCCGCAGGCCCAGCCCGTTGAGCCGCAACTCGCGACTGGCCAGGTGGACGCCATCTTCAAACGACTGCCCTTCCAGACTGGCGGCCTGGGGGTGCAGAGGCGTGAGCAGCGCCAGGCACAGCAGTGGGGTGACAAGCAGTTTGATTTTCATGGTTGGCAGGGTTTGGTGTGCCCCATGCTAGCCGGTCCGGTCGCCGCGTACTGTAAGAAGTTGTGGCCAGGAGCCGCGCCCGGCCCGTCACCGGTACCAGCTACGCCAAGGCCTGTTCACGTTCTCAAGCCTTCTTGTTCCAGGCGCTGCACCAACCCTTGGCCGATACACTCTTGCCGGCGTAGAGCGGGCAGGGGCCGGCTGCATCACCGGCCTTGCCTTGGAACAACGCACACCCGCTGCATTGGCTGCCAGCCACGTAAGCCTTGTACTTGGCCTTGTCGGCACGGGTGGCGTCGTCCACGTAGCCCAGCGCAACGGCTTGCGCGTCCTTCTCGTCGACCCTGGGTAGCGCCGCAGTCGAGCCGGTGGCCGGGGCTGCGGTGGCGCCTGCCACCGGTTCCGAAGTGGGGGCCGCCGCAGGAGCTGCCACAGGTGCGGGTGTCGGCGGGGGCGCCATAGGCGCAGCCGGCTCCGGCGTGCGTGAGCAGGCGGCCAGCAGCGCGGCGCCGGCCAGAGGAGCGATTTGGATAAAACGGCGGCGTGAAGTCATGGTGGTGATTCCGTGAATGCGTTTATTGGTTATTCCAGTATCCAATTTTCCCAGTTGGGCGCACCCGTCTGTGCCGCATTGCACAGTAAAAGGCACGGGATTCAGATCCGCCGGGGGCGTTCGGCGGCGATGCCAGAATAGGCCATGCCCGAACCCAGCTTCACCGATACAGCGCCGGCACTGTGGCCTGGCAGGTCTGGCGCGACGTCGTTGGATGTGTCGAACGAGAGCGCCATCGCCGCGCTGTACCGCGTTGCGATCGGACCGGTCAACACCGCGCGTTACCTGCGCATCTTCACGCGTTTTGAAGATGCGGACCGGGCCAGGCCGGGCTGGAACTGGGCGGCCAGCCTGAACACGCTGAACTGGATGGCATTCCGGCAACTGTGGTGGGCTGCGTTTGTGTATGTTGTCGCCGTGCCGGGGGTGGCCCTGTTGGTGTTCGGCTTGGGCCGTCTGGTGTTACAGGCTTCTGAAACACAGGCGCTGTGGTCGGGGGCGGCATTGTGCGTGGCGGCATTTGTGATCCCGGGGATCTGCGGCGACGCGCTGTTGTATGCACATTGTCGCAAATCCGTGGCCCGTGCGCTGGCAGCCACGGCCACCGTGCCCGCCGCCAGCGTCATACTGAACCGCCAGGCCAGTTCGCGGCAACGCCTGGCCTGGCTGGCGCTGGCCAATGCGGTACTGGCGGGGGCCGCCGTTGGCGCCTGGATAGCGTATTCACAAACCGCGCCTGTTTCCGCGACCGGGACGGCGTCACCCGCTGCGATGGCAGCTCCGGCCGCATCACCCGCATCGACCTCAGCCTCCGTGCCCGCCTCGTTGTTGCAATCGCTGACGGCAGCACCTCCGGCAATCGCTCCTTCAGCCACAACGCCGGCTTTAGCGCCGGCTTCGGCACCGGCCGTTTCAACATCTGCCGCAGCGCCTTCGGCTTCGGCGCCCGACGCTAGAGCCCAACCTGTCACCAGTGCCGCATCTTCACCTTCCGGCGCCGCTTCACCACCACCCACCGCACCGGCCGTCGTAACCGCGCCTGCACACAAGGCCGCAGCGTCCGGACCGCCAGCCGCAAAAGTGACAGCCGACACGGCACAACGCTACTACATCAATGTTGGCTTGTTTGCCCAGGACAGCAATGCACACAAGGCCCTTGCCAGGCTGCTTGAAGCAGGCCTTGCCGCATTTACGCAGGAGCTGGAAACCGCCAACGGCAAACGCACCCGCGTGCGTGTAGGCCCTTTTGACAGCCGCTCGGAAGCAGACTCGGCCGCGGAAAAAATTCACGCACTGCAGCTGGACGCGGTCGTGTTCGCGCAATAAGGCAAGCGGGCTGGAGGCCTCAGGCAAAGACGTGTGCTTGCCCCAGCACCTTGATGCGCACCCGGGCGCCCACGGCAGGCGCGTGGATGCCGGGGCTGCTTACACGCAGCGACAGGCCGCCGCCTTCACCCGGCAGGTGTACGGTCAGCTCACACACCGGGCCACAGAAGTCGGCGTCTTGCACGATGCCATAACACCCATCCTGGCCGCCGGGCGAGGTCGGGGCATGGCGCTGGACTTCTTCGAGTTGCAACTGCTCGGGACGCAACATGATTTGCACCGCGCCCGCGCGCTGCGCGTCGTCGGCGGCGATCCGGCCCAGTGCGCAGTCGGCCCAGCTACCCGCAAGCTGCGCCGGCAGCACCACCGCTTCACCGAGAAAGCTGGCCGTGGCCGGGTCCACGGGACGCAGATACAGATCCCTGGGTCGGCCCACCTGCGCCAGTTGCCCGTTGCGCATCACGGCCACCTGGTCGGCAAACGACAGTGCTTCGGCCTGGTCGTGGGTGACCAGGATGGTGGTGATGCCGGCCGCACCCAGCAGTTCCGCGACCGCCTTGCGCGTTGCCGCGCGCAGGCCGGTGTCCAGCGCCGAAAAGGGTTCATCCAGCAACATCAAGCGCGGCCGTTGGGCCAACGCGCGCGCCAAGGCCACTCGCTGTTGCTGCCCTCCCGAGAGTTCGTGCGGGCGGCGTTCCAGCATGGCGCGCTCCAGCGCCACCATGTCCATCAATTCGTCGATGCGTTGCGCCCGCCCGGACATCTGGCGCGGCAAACCAAACCCCACGTTGTCGGCCACGTTCAGGTGCGGGAACAGGGCGCCGTCCTGCGGCACGTAACCGATGCCGCGCTGGTGCGCCGGCACAGCATCCGGTCCGTCCGCCAGCCGTTGCCCCCCCAACAGCACCTGGCCCGCATCGGGTGCTTCGAAACCGGCAATGACGCGCAGCAGCGTGGTTTTGCCCGAACCCGAGGGGCCTACGATGGCGGTGCGGCTACCGGCGTTCACCCGCAGGTCCACCCCACCCAGCGCCAACACCGGCCCATAGGATTTTCGTACGCCGCGCAGGTCCAGCAAGGTCATCCGATGCGCGTCGTGCCGCGGGTTGCCGTGTTCATCGTCCGGCCGTGCGTCTGGATTGCAGGTAGAGCAGCCAGGTCAGGGGCATGGAGAGCAACACCATGATCAAGGCATACGGCGCGGCGGCCGCGTAGTCGATTTCGCTGCTGAAAGCCCAGAAGGCCGTGGCCAGCGTCTGTGTGCCATTGGGCGCCAGCAGCAGCGTCGCCGTGAGTTCATTGGTAATGCCCAGAAACACCAGGGCGACTGCGGAAGCAGCGCCCGGAGCGGCCAGGCGCATGGTGACGGCCCACAGGGCCTGCGCAGGCGTTCGGCCCAGGCTGCGTGCCGCCTGCTCCAGTTCCACCGGGGCCTGGGCAATGGCCGCACGCAGGCTGATCAGCGCGCGCGGCAGGAACATGAGTGCATAGGCCAGCAGTACCGTCACCACGGTCTGGTAGATTGGCAGCGCCACCCGCACGGTGACGGTCACCAGGGCCAGCGCCACCACAATACCCGGCAACGAACCCACCATGTAATTGCACGCTTCCAGAAAACGCTGAAGGCGGCCTGGCGCACGAATCGACAACCAGGCCATGGGCACGGCGACCAGCGTCGTAAACACGGCCCCCAGCAGCGCCAATCCCAGGGTCTGTCCCAATGCGGGACCGAGCACTTCCAGATGCCAGACCTTGGTGCCGCCGGCCATAAGCCAGCGGCCCAGGGTGAGCAGGGGTGCACCCAGGCTCAACAGCGCGGTCAGCGCCGGCAGCATCAGGCACGGCAGCGTCCATCGGCCCAGATTTTTGCGCGGTAACACGCGCGATGACCCCGAACCCACGCGGGCATAACGTTCCTTGCCGCGTGTACCGGCTTCCAGGCCAAGCAGTCCGAAGCAGCACACCACCAGCACACCGGCCAGCATATTGGCCGCGGGCCCGTTGTAGGTGGACTGGAACTGGTCGACGATGGCGGTCGTGAAGGTGTCAAACCGGATCATCACGTACAGGCCGTATTCCGCCAGCAGGTGCAAACCGACCAGCAAGCCGCCGCCCCAGACCGACAGACGCAATTGCGGCAGCACCACGCGCAGGAAAACCGCCCATGGCTTGAGGCCCAGGGACGCCGCCGCGTCTTCAATGCCCGGGTCGAGCCGGCGCAGCGAAGCAGAGATTGGCAGATACAACAAAGGGAAATAGGCCAGCACCGACACCAGTACCGCCGCAGGCAGTCCGTGCAGCCAGGGCAGCAAGGTGATCCACGCATAACTGTGCACGAAAGCCGGTACGGCCAGCGGCGCCGCTGCAAGCCAGGCCCAATGGCGCGCACCCGGAAGATCACTGCGCTCAGTCAGCCATGCCAGCGCCAGCGCCAAGGCCACGCTCAGTGGCACAGTGATCACCATCAACATGGCGGTATTGACCAGCAACTCGCCGACGCGCGGACGAAAAACCAGGGCCGACACGGTATCCCAACCGCTCTGTACCGCCACCCAGGCCACAAAACCCAGCGGCAGCAGCGCCGCCAATGCCACCAGCAAGGCTGCACCGGCGACAAAGGAGAACCGCCCCCGGCGCGTGGACCGCACCAGAGGCGCTGGCGCGCGAATCGTGGCGGCGGTCAAGGCAGGCTCAGAGCAGTCCGGCCTGGGTCATCAACTCGGAGACCTTGCGGCTATTGAGTTTGGACGGCTCCACTTTGGGTGCCTGCAGCTCGGCCAGGGGAACCAGATTGCGGTTGGACTGGGCACCCACACCCACGGCGTATTCGAACGAGTCGCCGGTGCGCAGGATGTCCTGGCCGCCCTTGCCGCTGATCCATTTCAGGAAGGCCTGGGCCTGCGGCTGGCGTTTGCTCGACGCCAGCACGCCAGCTCCCGAGATGCTCACGAACGCGCCCGGATCCTCGTTACGGAAGTAATGCAGCGATGTGTTGTCACTGTTTTCGCCGGTTTTGGCCTGGTCACCGAACCGATAGTAGTGGTAGATCACGGCGCCTTCGATTTCGCCTGCGTTGACGGCCTTCATGGCCACGCTGTTGCCGCGGTAAAACTTCGCGTTTTCCTTCATGGCCTTGAGCCAGTCGGCGGTAACGGTCTCACCCTTGAGTTCCAGCAACGCGCTCACGATGGCCTGGAAGTCAGCTCCGGCGGGTGATGCTGCCCAGCGGCCTTTCCAGGCCGGGCTGGCCAGGTCGAGCAGGGACTTGGGCAACTGCGAGGCATTGAGCTTGCGTTTGTTGTAGACAAACACCGTGGAGCGCGCCGCCACGCCCATCCAGCGTCCGTGGGCCGGGCGGTAATTGGGGCCGACCTGGGACAAGGTGTCGGCGTCCACGGGTGCAAACAGGCCTGCGTTATCCACCAGCGCCATGGCAGGCGAGTTCTCGGTCAAGAAGACATCCGCTGGAGACGCCGCGCCTTCCTGAACCAACTGGTTGCCCAGCTCGGTGTCGCCCCCATTGCGCAATATGACCTTGATACCGGTGGCGCTGGTAAAACCGTTGGCCCAGGCCTGCGTCAAACTGGCGTGTTGGGCGTTGTAGACCACGATACCGTCGGCGGCCGTCTGCGCCATCACGCCGCAGGTGGTGCCAAGCAAACCAACCGAAAGCGCCAAGCCGCGAACCAGCGGGGAAAAGAGAGATTTGAGAGATTTCATCAAACACAACCTAAATAGAAATAATTCGTATTTGTATTTTAGCCCACTCTCCTTTCACGGTTATACATCCAGGGGCGTCAAGCCAAGGCCAGTCCGGCCAGCGCAATTTCATCGGCCAGATCAAGCAACGACTTCTCCAGCAGTTCCACCAGCTGGTCGATCTCGGCTTCGGTGATGGTGAGCGGCGGCGCGATGAGCTGGATGTCGCCGAAGGCACCCTGGTTCGCGCGCCGGTTGTACAGCGCAATGCCGTGTTTTAGGCCGTGTTCGGTCAGGCGTGCCGGTGCGTTGAAGGCCGTCGGCAATTGGGCCTGCGTGGCCTTGTCGGCGACGATTTCGATCGCCGTCAACAGGCCCTTGCCGCGTACGTCACCCACGATGGGCGAACGCCCGGCCAGCGCACGCAGCTGCGCCATCAGGTAGGCGCCACGTTCGCGTGCACGGGTCACCAGGTCCTGGTCGATCACCTCGCCCAGTACGGCATTGGCGACCGCGCACGACAGCGGATTGGTGAAATAGGTATGGCCATGTACAAAGCCACCGCTGCCGGCCACGGCATCCACGATATGGTTCGGTACCAGCATCGCGCCCAGCGGCGTGTAGCCCGCAGCCAGGCCTTTGGCGAGGGTGACGATGTCCGGCCTCGCATTCGGGAAATGGTGCGCCGCAAGGAATGCGCCGGTACGCCCCGCGCCGCTCATGATTTCGTCGTAGATGACCAGTACGCCGTGGCGATCACATATTTGCCGCACCCGTTCGTAGTAGGCAGCGGGCGACACCACGGCACCGGTCGACACCCCACCCACGGGCTCCAGCATGAATGCCAGCACGGTGCCCGGGCCTTCGCGCTGTATCGTCTCTTCCAGCGCATTGGCGCACGCCATGGCGTACGACTCCACCGTGTGGCCGGCTGGCACCCGGTAGCTCAGCGGCGCCGGCACCTTGGGCATGGCGCGCACCATGGGACCATAAATCGCGAGTGTCCCGGCGTCACCCGTGACCGCCAGGGCGCCCAGGGTTGCGCCGTGGTAACTCGGGTCGCGGGAAATAAGCTTGCTGCGGGCCGTTTGTCCGGTCACAACCGCATATTGCCGCGCGAGCTTGAGCGCCGACTCGTTGGCCTCGGAGCCCCCGGACACAAAAAAGGCGCGATCAAATCCGTCGCCGGCCAGCGCGCAGACGCGGTCGGACAACTCGATGCTGTGTTCACTCTCGAAGAACCTGGGATAGGCAAAGGTCACGCGGCTGGCCTGCTCGGCCATGGCGGCAAGCACACGTTTGTTGCCGTGGCCGATATTTGCAACCACAGCGCCGGCGGTGGCGTCCAGGTAACGCCGGCCATTCACATCCCACAGAAAAATCCCCTCGCCACGTGTTATGCGCGGTGGGCGTAGCGTGCCTTTGGGGGCGTAAAAACCCAGCACGGAGCCGCCCTTGGGCGTGTCGCCTACGGTAGGCGCCGGGGGAGGTTTGGATGGACTTGTTGACATGAATGCTCCGGTTTCGGTTTTTGGGCCACCTTGGGGTTCACGCCCGGGCGAACGCCGTCTTGTCGGGCATGGCCGGGCTGCGGCTCACTTCCAGCAACCAGGACTGGAACAGCGCCACTACCGCGCCGTGCGCGGGATCCCGCAAACCGCGCTCGCGCGGCTCCACGAACCAGTAACCGTGGCTGCCCGTCAACTCATGCGTATCGAGGCGGCGCAGGCGCTGCTCGGCCAGGTCGCGCTCCACCATCGGTGCATCGACCACGGCCACCCCGGCACCGGATACGGCAGCGTTGATCGCCTGGTCCATGGTGGAGAACGCGATGCCGGGCTTGGTGTCTATGCTGCGAATACCCAGCGACGCGAACCAGTTCTCCCAGATCAGCAGCCGTTTGCTGCCGGCCAGCACATGCAGCAAGGTCGCCTTGGCCAGATCCGGCGGTGCGCCGTCCGTCCACAACTCCGGGCTGGCCACCGCGATGTACTGCTCCTGGCGCAACAAACGGCAATCGCCCTTGGCCCAGGGCTCGTCCAGAAACATCACCAGGCAGTCGTACTGCTGGGCTTCGCGCACCGTGTTGACCGTGCTGGTGGTGATGGCCAGGTCGATGTCGGGATGCCGCCCATGGAACGCACGCAGGCGTGGAGCCAGCCAGCGCGAGGCAAAAGTCTCGGGCACGTTGACCGATATGCGCTGGCGCGCACCCAGGTGCTGGATCTGCTTGACCGCAATCTGTATGGTGCCGAACGCACTGTCCAGGCTTTTGGCCAGCACACTGCCGGCAGGAGTCAGGATCAGGCCCTGGTAATGGCGCACAAACACCGGTTTGCCCAGCCAGTCTTCCAGTTGCTTGATTTGCCGGCTGATCGCCCCCTGCGTGACATGCAGCGTTTCGCCGGCCTTGGTAAAACTTCCGGTGCGTACAGCGGCGTCGAAAGCGCGCAAGGCATTCAGGGGAGGCAGTCGCTTCATGGGATGGGACTTTACAGCCGAAGCACGCCGGCGCTTGGGGCCGAGTGACCCGCATTCCGTACTTTTCCTGTGACATATTTGAATGTCAACTCGTTCTTGGACACCATCGCTTTGACTTTTCCGTTCTCTGTGATCGTCGGACAAGACGAGATGAAGCTGGCGATCCTGATCGCCGCAGTGGACCCCAGCATCGGCAGTGTGCTGGTGTTTGGCGACCGGGGCATGGGCAAATCGACTGCCGTGCGGGCGCTTGCGGCACCGCTGCCCAGGATGCGCGCCGTCTCCGGCCGCCGTTATGGATGCGACCCGCAAAACCTGGACAGCCTGTGCGAGGAATGCAAAACCCTGCGTACCAAGGGGGCTTCCTGTACATCGGCGAGGTCAATCTGTTGAAGACCATTTGGTGGATCTGCTGATCGACGTGGCGTCGAAATTCGTGTTGCCCGCGCCGTGCTGCCATCGGTTGTTGCGTCCGACGCGCTTGTACAGGTCCTCTGTGCAACTGCCCTCACGCTCGGGGTGGCGTCGCTGCGCGGGCCGCTGCTGGCATTATGTGCGGCGCGCACTGCCGCAGCGGTGGAGTTGTTATTGGCGGATTGTTATGTGCGCCGCGACCGCGTGGCCGTGTTGGCGTTTCGTGGCAAGGCGGCCGAGTTGCTGCTGCCCCCTACGCGTTCCTTGGTGCGCGCCAAACGCAGCCTGGCCGGATTACCCGGCGGCGGCGGTACGCCGCTGGCGGCCGGCATGGACGCCGCACGCGCACTGGCGCTGGCCTGCGGCCGGCGCGGTGAAACACCGATCATCGTGCTGCTGACCGATGGGCGGGCCAACATCGCACGCGATGGTTCGGCTGGCCGGGAGCGCGCCACGCTGGACGCACTGGCAGCCGCGCGGACCTTGCGCGCCGCGTCCCTGACGGCGCTGTTGCTGGATACCTCCCCACAGGCGCAACCAGGCGCGCGACGGCTGGCGCAGGAAATGGGTCTGGCAGAGCAGGGTGAACCCGAACGCAATCCGGTCTTGTGGCTGCTCCACGGCGCGTGCCGTACACACACTGATGCAGACCTTGGGCCAGATGCCCGATCTGGTGATCGGCCACTCGGCTGGTGCCGCCATAACGCTGCGTATGTGCCTGGATGGCCTGATCACGCCCAAGGCCGTGCTCAGCCTCAACGGTGCGCTGCTGCCGCTCGGGGGTATGGCCGGCCAGTTTTTCTCTCCCGTGGCCAAACTCATGGCGGCAGCGCCGTTTGTGCCCAGGCTGTTTGCCTGGCACGCG
>JANLPN010000578.1:0-3119 GCA_031367285.1 Betaproteobacteria bacterium
CAAGGCAGGAAATACCGCCTATCAGGAAGAAGACATCTATCGCGTACCGTTGCTTGACTTCGTGGGAAGTCCCTGTAAAAGGAGGAGAGCCGCGAGGCTCGGGGGACAGCCGCGGAGCTGAGTGCCACGGCGGCCTGATCCCAGCGAGGAAACGGTGCATACCCGAGCCGAATGCCACGTCAACCCCCAGGCCCTTCGACGGGCTCAGGGTGAACGGGATTTGGTTCGTAATCAATTGGAGAAAGATCAATAAGCCCGGTGGGCCGACGAATGCGCCTGGGCGCTATCCCTGGTGGACCAGCGAACTCTCCAGCGCGCCCCAGGCCCGGTCCATACGCAGGTGCTGAATAAACGGCGAGCGCTGACGCGCGAACTTCTCGTGCAGCGTCGTATTGGCGAAATAGTCCTCCAGCGCCTGCCGTGACTCCAGCCCGTACAGCATCAGGTAGCTGTCCCATCCGTCGTCACTTTTCTGCTCCAGCTTAAGGCGTTTGACAAAACGAAAGCCAGGCTGCGCCACCACCTCTTGGCTATGGCCACCATCCAGCCAGGCAAAAATTTGCGCATGGCCTTCCGGGGCGACCCAGAAGCGGACTACATACATCACGGGTGCGTCCATCGGGTGTCTCCTGTGCGGAATCTGGTTTGTTTTTATCACAGCGCCATTTGCGAGCGGACCGCCAGCATGCACTGCGCCCCTGATCAGGCTCAAAGCTCCGGCATGATCCTCTTCATGAACCCGTCAAACAGCGGCACGGTAAACGCCGTGTCGCCATGCGCCGGGCTGAACACCATGCCTTTGGCGATCAGGCGGCCGCGCACCGGCGCTACCGTGTTGATTTTCTTGCCGAGTATTTCCGCGATGTCGCCGGATCGATGCGGGCCGGCACCCAGCTCGGCCATGGCGCGCAGGTAGCGTTTTTCCGCCGGTGCCAGGCGGTCGAACCGTACGCGGAAGAAGCTGCCATCCAGTTCCTCCAGGGCCACCAGCGTGGCGCGCCGGGCATTCTCCCCGGTGATGGGCGATGTATCTGCCGCGCCCCAGGCATGTTTGCCCCACTCCTGCAAAAAGTAGGGGTAGCCCTGGGTTCGCTCAAGAATGTCCTGAATGGCGGCCTCTTCAAATTCGACCCCTTCGTGTTGCGCCGGCACACACAAGGCCTGCCGCGCGGCATCGCCCTGAAGTGGCCCGATAGGCACGAACTCGAACAAACGCTCGGCGTAGGACTTGGCCCGCCCCATCTGGCCCAGCAACTGCGGCAAGCCCGCCGCGACCAGGGTGATGGGCAACTGCCTCTGGCTCGCATCGTGCAGCGCACTGATCAGTGCGGCGAGCTGGTCTTCGGCGACGTACTGAAGCTCATCGATGAACATCACCGCAGCGGTGCCGCGCTCCGCAGCGGCCTCACCGACGCAGACCATCAGGTCTTTGAGGTCGTTTTCCAGGCTGCCGCTATCGGCCAGACCGGGCTGTGCGCCAAAGTCGATATTGAACTCCACGTCGTTGTATTTGACCTTGGCCGCCTTGGCAAACCCACCCAGCGCCTTGAACGCCTTTTTCAGCGCACTTTTTGTCGCTGCACCACGGCCCAGCTTGAGCAAGGTCGCTCGCAGAGCGGGCACAAGAATGGAAGGCAGGGAGCGCTCCTCGGGCGCCTCTATGTTCACCGGCACAAAGCCATCACCCTCGGCCAGCTGGCGGATGCGTTGCAATAACACCGTCTTGCCCACACCACGCAAGCCATACAACACCACACTGCGCGCAGCCCGCCCGACGCGAATCCGGTCCAGCGCGATGGAGGCACGGTCAATAATTTCGTCGCGGCCCGCCAATTCGGGCGGTGGCGTGCCGGCACCGGGGGCGTAGGGATTGCGCCTTGGGTCCATAGTTATACGGATATTATCAGAGTTATCAAAATATGATAACTCTTGATAAACTTCTTATAAACTCAGCCCAAGAGTCAATCGTCACCCATCACCACAGACGCTGGGGTACTTCATTGACGGCCTGTGGCGCCTCAATGCGCCCCACCCGCACTGGCCGCCCCGGCACCAGCACGCGGTGGCCGGCGCGTGAACCAGACCGCACCTATTAGCAGCAGGAACATAAAGGCCGAGAACAGGTAGATGTCGTCGGCAGCCCGCGTGTAGGCCTGCTGGTCGATCATGCGGTTGATCTGCCCCAGCGCCTGCTCGGCGCTGAGCCCGGCGTTCTTGAGGGCGTCCAGCGTGGTGGCAAACGTGCCCTGCCCCTGCACCAGCGGCTCGGTCAGGTGGGCATGGTGCATGGCGGCGCGGCTGTCCCACACCGTGGTTGCGATGGACGTGCCCATGGCACCGGCCGTGATACGCACGAAGTTGCTCAGGCCGGCGGCGGCCGGGATACGGTCGGGTGTGAGCCCGGCCAGCGTCAGGGTGGTCAGCGTAATAAAGAAAAACGACACCGCCGCGCCCTGCATGATGGTGGGTATGAGGATGTGGATGAAGTCGGTGTCGGTGGTGAAGTGCGAGCGCAGCCACAGCACCAGCGCAAAACCGACGAAGGCGAAGCTGGCCATGACACGCGGGTCCCACACCGCGATCTTGCGCCCGACCAGCGGTGTCAGCAAAATCGCCAAAATGCCCACGGGTGCCAGCGCCATGCCGGCAGCGGTGGCGGTGTAACCCATCCATTGCTGCAGCCACAGCGGCAGGATCACGATATTGGCAAAGAACAGCCCGTAAGCCAGGGCGGTGGCGACCGAGCCAAAACCGAAATTGCGCCCCTTGAACAAGCGCAGGTCCACCACCGGGTGTTTGTCGGTCAGCTCCCACACCACAAATACCGCAAACGACACCAGCGCCACCAGGCCCAGGGTGAGTATCTGCGTCGAGGCAAACCAGTCCAGCTCCTTGCCCTTGTCCAGCATGAGCTGCAGCGAGCCCACCCACAACACCAGCAGGGTCAGGCCCACGGTGTCTATCGGCAGCTTGCGTATCGGCGTCTCCCGGCGGCGGTAAATGATCCAGGTAAACGCAGCGGCCAGCAGGCCCACCGGCACGTTGATGTAGAAGATCCAGGGCCAGGAAACGTTGTCGGTGATCCAGCCGCCCAGCAGCGGCCCGACCACGGGTGCCAC
>JANLPN010000279.1:0-16236 GCA_031367285.1 Betaproteobacteria bacterium
CCGGCCATCACCTTGACGCCACCGGGTCGGAAATTATCGAAGGCGCGTTGCGCCGTGATGGCCAGCGCCTTCAGGCCCACGATGTCCTTGGGCCTTCCGGGCAGGTGGACTTCACCGGCCGAGACCATGGTGGTCACACCGCCGTTCATGGTGGAGTCGATCCAGCCGAGCTGGCTCTGGCGCGGTGTCCAGTCGCCGAATACCGGGTGCACGTGGCTGTCTATCAGGCCGGGCGCAACGCAGGTCTTGCGCACGTCGATGAGGGTTTGCGCACCGTCGGTGTCGCAATCCTGCTCCTTGCCCACGGCCGTTATCAGGCCATCCATCACCACGATGGTGTCGGCATCGAGGATGGGCCGGTCTATGTCGCCCGACAGCAGCAGGCCGATATTGCGGATGACAACTTTGCCGGACTTGGCCGTAGTGGCTAGATCTGCCATGGAGACTCCTGGTCGGGGGAATGTCGGGGAGGTTTCATTTTGCGGGCCGGCCGGCGGGTTTGTTCAGCGGGTTGACGGTACGCAGCACTGCGTCGATGACAAAATCCTTCCAATGCGCCAGCGCTTCGGGCGCCTCCAGGTTTTCGCCCAGGAAGGCCGACAGCGTATGGCGGTTGGACATGTAGAAATAACCGTTGGCCGCAATCAGCAGGTACAGGTCGCGCGCCACCAGGTCCTTGCGGAATACGCCTTGTGTGATGCCGCTGTCCAGGATCCGGCCGATGACGGCAATGGCCGGCGAAGAGTACTCGCGCGCGCGCAGCGATTTGGCAATGTGTTTGCCCTTGTGCAGGTTCTCGGTGTTGAGCAGGGTCACGAACTCGGGGTGTTCGCGGTAATAGTCCACCACGAAGTGGATCACCCGGGTCAGGGCCTGGACCGGCTGCGCCACATCCAGCTCCAGCAGACTCTCGGCGTCGTTCATGCGGCGGTAGATCTCCTCGATCACCGCGATGTACAGGCCTTGCTTGCTGCCAAAGTAGTAGTAGATCATGCGGTCGTAGGACTTGGCCAGGCTGGATATCTTCTCCACGCTGCCGCCGTCGTAACCGTAGCGGGAAAACACGCGTATGGCCGCGCGCAGAATGCTGTCACGGGTGGTCTGCGCGGCCTGTTCACGTACGCCGGTGCCGCGCCGCGCGCGTGCGGCGCCGCGCGGCTTGGCGGTAGTGGCGGCGCTGGACACGAGGCCTATTTCTCGACGAAAGCGCGCTCGATCACGAAGTCGCCCGGTGTCATGGTGCTGCCCTCTTTGAAGCCGCGTGACTCCAGCATATGTTTCAGGTCGGTCAGCATGCCGGGGCTGCCGCAGATCATCACGCGGTCGTCCTCGTGGTGGATGTCCTGCAGGTTGAGGTCGGCGAACAGCTTGCCGTTTTTCATGAGATCGGTCACGCGGCCCATGTTGCGGTAGGTCTCGCGCGTCACCGTGGGGTAATACAACAGCTTTTGGCGGATCATGTCGCCCAGAAATTCATGCTGCGGAAGGTGGTCCACCATCAGGTCGTGGTAGGCCAGCTCGTCGATCTGGCGCACGCCGTGCACCAGCACCACCTGCTCGAAGCGCTCATAGGTTTCCGGGTCGCGCACGATGCTCATGAAGGGTGCCAGACCGGTGCCGGTGGACAACAGGTACAGGCGTTTGCCGGGCAACAGGTAGTCGATCAGCAGGGTGCCGGTGGGTTTGCGCCCCACCAGGATGGCGTCGCCCACCTGGATGTGCTGCAGGCGGGAAGTCAATGGCCCTTCCTCGACCTTGATGCTCAGGAATTCCAGGTGTTCCTCGTAGTTGGCGCTGACGATGCTGTAGGCGCGCAACAGCGGCTTGCCGTTTACGCGCAGGCCTATCATGGTGAAGTGGCCGTTGGAAAAACGCAGCGATGCGTCGCGCGTGGTGGTAAAGGTAAACAGCCGGTCGGTCCAGTGGTGGACGCTCAGCACACGTTCCTCGTTGAAGGCACTCATGGTTTCAGGCAGCTTCCTGGCAATGGGTCATTTTGGGGCCCCCGGCGCCCCAAAAGCGGGCGGGGAAAACACGGTTGCATGATCCGGTTGAATACGCTACATTGGCAAAAATGTAGTGAACGCAACATTTTCGTTTTGTGAATGCTACACAGAATGGAAGACTCGCACAAGCTCCTCGAACACCGGCACGGAAAAGCATTGACATGACCGAACACACCAAGACCGACGGGCTTCCGGGCATTGATGGTTCCGCGCTGGGGCAGGTGATGGAACGTGCCCGCCCGCGCAGCGAGCGCATGCAGACCGACAAGATCGAATGCAACGCCTGCCCGGTCTTGTGCCAGATCTCCGACGGCCGCAGTGGTGCCTGCGACCGCTACGCCAATCGCGCCGGCATCCTGGTGCGCCTGGACCCGGTGGTATTGCTGCGCCGCGCGCAGGAGGGCGGCGATGCGCGCCTGGTGCCTTTCGCGGGCCGGGCGTCGCCGGGGCAGGCCAGCACAAGCGATGAAGGTGCGCTGCTACCTGCGTGGAACGGCGACCTGCTGCACACCGATGACGTGTTTGTCACCGGCGTCGGTTCGTCCACCACCTACCCCGATTACAAACCGGCGCCGTTCATCGTGGCTTCGAAGTCGGCCGGTGTGGATATGGTGACCGTGGTGACCGAAGGCATCTTCAGCTACTGCAGCTTCAAGGTGAAGATAGACACCGACCGTTTCCTCGGCGCCGAACAGGCCAATGTGCGCTGCAAGGGCGAGGTGGTAGGCCATGTCACCACGGCCGAATACGGCTCGCAGATGTTGTCGCTGGGCGGTGTGCACCACCTCACGGGCGGCAGCAAGAAGGAGGGGCGCGTCACCAACGACATGATGCAGCAACTCGGCAACAAGCAGGCGGTGGAAGTCACCATAGACGGCGGCGCCCAGCTGGTCATACGGGCAGGGCGGGCGCCGATCGTGAACGGTGTATTGGAGCAGCGTATGCGGGTCGGGTGCGGCTCAGCGGCGGTCGGCATCTTCGCGCGCCAGTTTTTTGGCGTTGCCGATGAGGTGGTGGTGGTGGACGACCACATCACGGGGGTGTTGACCGAACACCAGGCCGGGCGCTGCCTGGACATGCCGCCTTCGGGTGTGCGGATGCGCGGGCGCAAGTCCACGCCGGGCCGTTACTTCCAGGTGGCCAACCCCGGCACCGGCTGGGGTGGCACCGACATCGCCGACCCGCTGTCCATCATCGAGGGCTGGGACCCCGAGTCCGCGCGCCCGGGCATGCGCCTGCTCATGACCTCGACCACGGGCGAACACGCCTCCTGGTATGTGCTGGACGCAGCCTTGCGGCCGGTGCAGCAGGACATGCCGCCCGAGGTGCAGCGCATTGTGGAGCGTATCGGCGAGAACTGCGAACCTTCCCTGTGCACCGTGCTGTTTCTCGGCGGTGCCGGCGGCAGCCTGCGTGCGGGTGTGACGGAAAACCCGGTGATGCTGACCCGCGCCATCAAATGCGCGCTGGTCAACGTGACCTGCGGCGGCGCGCCGGCCTATATATGGCCTGGTGGCGGTATCACGGTGATGGCCGACGTTATGCGTATGCCGGACAACAGTTTTGGCACCGTGCCCACGCCGGCCATCGTGGCGCCGATTGAATTCAGCATGCGGCTTGACGACTACCGTGATCTGGGCGGCCATATGGAATATGTGCGCCCGCTGGATGCCGTGTTGCGCCGCGGCGCCTGGCACAACGATGGCGCGCCGACGGCGATGTTATGGGCCACGGGTGCGGCCTCCAATCCCTGGCCGCTGGCCAGCGGTCCCTTGCTGGGCTAGCAACGGCAACCACGATGGCCGCACACCGTATGCCGCTCCCGGATGGCCGCTGGCATTTCCAGCACGGTCCGATGGACATCGTTATCGGTGCTGAAGGAGATGCGGTGGCGATAAAGGACGCACACGCGCGGGCCTGGGCACGTTTTGCTCCGCTGCTGGATGAACTGGTGGCCGAGTTGCCGCTGCTGCGCCAGGCGGTCAAGTCTGGCTCCTGCCCGCTGCGCGGCCTGGTGGCGCAGCGCATGTGGTGGGCCTGTGCGCCGTTTAGCGCCCACTTCATCACCCCCATGGCGGCCGTGGCCGGTGCCGTGGCGCAGGAACTGGTGGCCTGCTACGAGTGCAATGGCGTGCGGCGCGCATGGGTCAATAATGGCGGCGATATTGCCCTGCATCTGGCCCGTGGCGCGTCGGTGGCCGTCGGGCTGTATGCGGACTTGGCGCGCCTGTCATTGCAGGAGGTGGTGCAGGGCGTCACCACCGACGGGCAATTCCAGGTGACGCATGCCATGCCGGTGCGTGGCGTGGCCACCAGCGGCTGGCGTGGGCGCAGTTTCTCGCTCGGTATTGCGGACAGCGTGACGGTGCTGGCGGCCAGTGCGGCCCAGGCCGATGCGGCGGCGAGTATGGTGGCCAACGCGGTCAACGTGGCGGATTCACGTATCGTGCGGCGGCCGGCCCGCGACTTCAAGGATGACAGCGACCTGGGCGACATCCCGGTCACGGTGGATGTGCCACCGTTGGGCGTTGTGCTGGCGCGGCAGGCATTGGCTGCCGGACTGGCGCGGGCGCGGGAACTGCAGGCCGCGGGATTGCTGCAGGCTGCCTTTCTGGTGTGCCAGGGGCAGACCGCCGTGGCGGGGCCGGTGGCTCGCGTTACCGGCGGAGCACACAGCGGCCTGGCGGCTGCGGTTTCAGGGCCGGCCCAGATGGGTTCAGTATTTGCTTGATGAAAACATGGTTGGTGGAACATGATTGAAATACGGCGCATCCTCACCCAGGTGGAAGAGATATGGCATGAGTTCGGGCCGGTGGCGGCCGTGCCCCTGTTGCGCGGCGCCATCAGCGTGGTGCTGACCAACCCCTATGCGGGCCGTTACGAGCCCAATATCCTGCCTATGATGGACGCCTTGCAGGACGTGGGTGTGGACATGGCGCGCAGGCTGCTGGCGGCCATGGATATACCGGCCGAGCGTATCGCGACCTATGGCAAGGGGGCCATCGTCGGTGCGGCCGGTGAACTCGAACATGGCGCCTTGTGGCACGTACCCGGTGGTTACGCCATGCGCGAGTTGCTGGGCTGGAAGGGCGACCGCAATGCCTACCGGCAGGGGCAGGGCGAGGCAAAGACCGGTCGGAGCGCGAACCAACCAGGTAATGCGCTGGCGATTGTGCCGTCCACCAAAAAGGTCGGGCCGCCAGGTGCCGCGCTGGACGTGCCGCTCACCAATATCAATGCGAGTTATGTGCGCGGGCAATTCGATGCCATCGAAGTACGTGTGCCCGGCGCGCCGGCGGCCAACGAGATCGTCTACATCCTGGCCATGACCACGGGCTACCGCGTGCATGACCGCGCAGGCGGCCTGCGCGCCGAAGACATCAGCCAGTGGAACGGCTTGCGCTGAACGCCGGCACCGGCAAAGACACAGGAGCATCACTTCATGAAAGCCAACATCCGAAAAATAATTGTCCAGGTGGACGAAACCCATCTTGAAATGGGCAAGACCATCAACCCGCCTACGCGCCGTGCGCTGGCCATGGCCGTCATAGCCAACCCTTACGCCGGGCGTTATTCGGACAACCTGGACGAGCTGATCGCCATCGGCGAAGAGCTCGGCAGCCTGCTGGGCCGGAAGTGTGTGGCGGCCTTGGGCATAGAGCCATCCGCTGCCCAGAGTTATGGCAAAGCTGCCATCGTGGGTGAAGCCGGCGAGCTGGAACACGCCGCTGCCATACTGCACCCCAAGCTTGGCGCGCCGCTGCGTACAGCGGTGGAAAAAGGCGCGGCTTTGGTGCCCTCGGCCAAGAAACGTGGCACCCTGGGCACGGCCATCGACGTGCCGCTGGGCCACAAGGACGCGGCCTTCGTGCGCAGCCATTTCGACGCCATGGAGGCGCGTGTGTGTGATGCGCCGCGCGCCAACGAAATTGTGGTCGCGGTGGTAGTCACCGACAGCGGCCGGCCGTTAGCGCGTATCGGCGGCCTGCAGTCCCATGAAATCAAGGGCCAGGACGGCCTGCGTTGAATGAACCCTCTTTTTGAACCCCAGGAGTTACCCATGAAAACACTACGCAGATTGATGCTTGTCAGCGCGCTCGCCGCCTTGGGCGCTGCGCTTGTGCCGGCCCATGCCCAGGGCACGATCAAGATCGGCGAGGTCAACAGCTACAAGGCGCAGCCCGCCTTCCTTGAGCCCTACAAGAAGGGCATGGAGCTGGCCGTCGAAGAGATCAACGCCGCGGGCGGCGTGCTCGGCAGGAAGATCGAGCTAATTACGCGCGACGACAACGCCAACCCCGGCGATGCGGTGCGTGTGGCCGAGGAACTGGTGTCGCGCGAGAAGATCGATATATTGACCGGCACATTCCTGTCCAATACCGGCCTCGCCGTGGCCGACTTCGCCAAACAGAAGAAGTTTTTCTTCCTGGCCGGCGAGCCGCTTACCGACAAGATGACCTGGCAGGGCGGCAACCAGTACACCTACCGCCTGCGCCCCGGCACTTACATGCAGGCCGCCATGCTGGTGCCTGAAGCCGTCAAACTCAAGAAGAAGCGCTGGGCCATCGTCTACCCCAACTACGAATACGGCCAGTCCGCCGTGGCCGCGTTCAAGCAGTTGCTCAAGGCCGCACAGCCCGACGTGGAGTTTGTCGCCGAACAGGCACCGCCGCTGGGCAAACTGGATGCCGGCAGCGTGGTGCAGGCCCTGGCCGACTCCAAGCCCGATGCCATCTTCAATGTTCTGTTTGGCGCGGACCTTTCGAAGTTCGTGCGCGAAGGCAATACTCGCGGCCTGTTCCAGGACCGCACCGTGGTGAGCGTGTTGACCGGCGAGCCCGAATACCTGGACCCGCTCAAGGAAGAAACACCGAACGGCTGGATCGTGACCGGTTACCCCTGGTACGGCATACAGACGCCGGAACACAAGGCCTTTTTCCTGGCCTACCATGCCAAGTACAGCGACTATCCGCGCCTGGGTTCGGTGGTGGGCTACACCATGATCAAGGCCGCCGTAGCTGGCATCGCGAAGGCAAAAAGCACCGAGACCCCCAAGCTGGTGGCAGCGTTCGCCGGGCTGCAGGTAGGCACGCCATTCGGCAGGATCACCTTCCGCGCCGAAGACCACCAGTCCACCATGGGCGCCTTTGTCGGCAAGACCAAGAACGAAGGCGGCAAGGGCGTGATGGTCGATTACCAGTATTTCGACGGTGCCAAGTTCCAGCCGCCCGCCGCGGACGTGAAGAAGTTCCGCTCTCCAGACTGACCAAGTTAGCGCTCTGCCGCTTCCATGAGTTTTTCGGGTTTTGTGGTCCAGCTCCTGAATGGGCTGGCCGGCGCGTCCTCGCTGTTTTTCGTGGCGGCCGGGTTGTCGCTGATTTTCGGCGTGACGCGTATCGTGAATTTCGCGCACGGCTCGTTTTTCATGCTGGGCATCTATATCGCCTACACCCTGGTCGAGCGCTTGAGCACGGCCCTGGGTTTCTGGCCGGCTTTGCTGCTTGCCCCAGTGGCGGTGGGCGTGGTCGGCGCGCTGATCGAGGTGTTGCTGCTGCGGCGCATCTACAAGGCGCCGGAGCTGTTCCAACTGCTGGCCACTTTTGCGCTGGTACTCGTGATCAAGGACGCCGTGTTGTGGTTATGGGGCCCGGACGAACTGCTGGGGCCGCGCGCGCCGGGCCTGTCCGGCGCGGTCATGATCCTCGGGCGCCAGTTTCCGAGTTACGACCTGTTCCTTATCGTGGCCGGGCCGGCGGTGCTGGCCGCTGTCTGGTGGCTGCTCACACGCACGCGTTTCGGCACCCTGGTACGCGCCGCCACGCAGGACCGCGAGATGGTGAGCGCCCTGGGAGTCAACCAGGCCTGGCTGTTCACCGCCGTGTTCGCCCTGGGTGCCCTGCTGGCCGGCCTGGGCGGCGCGCTGCAGTTGCCGCGCGAGCCGGCCTCGCTGGAGCTGGACCTCAACACCATAGGCTCGGCCTTTGTGGTGGTGGTGGTGGGCGGCATGGGTTCGATTCCGGGCGCCTACGTGGCTGCGCTGCTGATTGCCGAAATCAAGGCAGTCTGTATCTGGCTTGGTGTGGTCCATATCTTCGGCCTGGATGTCTCGTTTTCCAAGCTCACGCTGGTGGTGGATTTTCTCGTGATGGCCGTGGTGCTGGTCTGGCGTCCCTGGGGCCTGCTGGGCCGGCCCCAGGCGCCCAGCCGTTACGTGGGCATGCAAGAAGAGCCCTTGCGCCGCGCCAGCAAAGCCTATCTGCTGGGGGCTGCGGCATTCGGCGTGCTGCTGGCCGCCATGCCCATCCTGACGGCGGCTTCGCCCTACACCACGGTGTTGCTGATCGATCTGCTGATTGCCGCGCTGTTTGCGGCCAGCCTGCATTTCATCATGGGCCCGGCGGGCATGCATTCTTTCGGCCACGCGGCCTATTTCGGTCTGGGTGCCTACGGTGCCGCGCTGCTGGTGCGCGTGTTGGGCCTGCCCATGGAACTGGCCCTGGTGGTCGCACCTCTGGTCGCTGCCATCGGCGCCCTCGTCTACGGTTGGTTCGCGGTCCGGCTGTCGGGCGTATACCTGGCCATGCTCACGCTGGCGTTTGCGCAGATCACCTGGGCCGTTACCTACCAATGGGATGTGTTTACCGGGGGCAGCAATGGCCTGACCGGTGTCTGGCCGGCCGAGTGGCTGTCGGACAAACGCATGTACTACTGGCTCACGCTGCTGCTGGTGGCCGCGGGTGTGTTGTGGCTGCGCCGGGTGTTGTTTTCGCCCTTCGGTTATGCGCTGCGCGCGGGGCGCGATTCGGTGTTGCGGGCCGATGCCATAGGCATCAATGTCAAACACATGCAGTGGGCGGCGTTTGTGATTGCCGGCGCCGTTGCCGGGCTGGCCGGTGCCTTGTATGCGTTTTCCAAAGGCAGTATTTCGCCCGAGTCGCTCTCGGTCGGCAAGTCGGTCGATGGACTGGTAATGGTGCTGCTGGGTGGCATACAGACGCTGGCCGGGCCGGTGGTGGGCGCCATCACGTTTACCTGGCTGCACGACACCGTAGCGCGCAACACCGACTACTGGCGCGCCATGCTGGGCGCCAGCATCCTGCTGCTGGTGCTGTTGTTCCCCCAAGGTATTGCGGGCTTTGCCAAACAGTTGTCCGGGCGGCTGCGTGGCGGCGTGGCGAGAGAGGCCAAGGCATGAGCCTTTTAAGCGTGACCAATCTGGGCAAGTCCTTTGGCGGCGTCAAGGCGGTCGATGGCATCAGCTTCGAATTGGCGGCCGGCGAGTTGCTGGCGTTGATTGGGCCCAATGGCGCCGGCAAGTCCACCACCTTCAATATGGTCAATGGCCAGACCGCGGCGGAGCAGGGTTCGATACTGCTGGAGGGCCAGGAACTGGTAGGCCGCAAGCCGCGCGATATCTGGCGCCTGGGCGTGGGCCGCACGTTCCAGATCGCCGAAACCTTTGCGTCGCTGACCGTGGTGGAAAACGTGCAGATGGCGCTGCTGTCACACGACCGCAAACTGTTTTCCACCTGGCGCCGCGCCGCCGAGCATAGGCGCGGCGACGCATTGGCACTGCTGGACCAGGTGGGCATGAAGCCGCAGGCCGACCGGCCCTGCAGTGTGCTGGCGTATGGCGATGTGAAACGCGTGGAGTTGGCGATTGCCATGGCCAACAGCCCGAAACTGCTGCTGATGGACGAGCCCACCGCCGGCATGGCTCCGGCTGAGCGCAACGAACTCATGGCGCTGACCAAGCAGCTGGTGCAGGAGCGCGGCATGGCCGTGTTGTTCACCGAACACAGCATGGACGTGGTGTTTGCCTATGCCGATCGCATGATCGTGCTGGCGCGCGGGCGCCTGATCGCCGAAGGCAAGCCGCTGGAAATCCGCGACCACCCGAAAGTGCAGGAGGTGTATTTCGGCAGCGGCAAAACCTTCGAGAAGAAGGCCACTGCGGTGGAGATCGCGTAATGGTTGAAGCCGACCTGCTTCTTGAAGCGAAGGGGCTGAGGGCCTGGTATGGTGCTGCGCAAATCCTGTACGACGTGGACCTGCAGGTGCGGCGAGGCGAAGTGGTGGCCCTGATGGGCCGCAACGGCGCAGGCAAGTCCACCACACTCAAGGCGTTGATAGGTATGCTGGCCAGGCGCCGCGGCGCCATCCATTTCCTGAGGCACGACATTTCGACCACCGAGCCGCATTACGCGGCGCGCCTGGGCCTGGGTTTTGTGCCCGAAGACCGGCGCATCTTTACCGACCTGACGGTGATGGAAAACCTGGAAGTCGGCCGCCAGGGCGAGCGCCGCTGGCCCGATGGCAGCGCCGCACCGGTGTGGACTCCCGAACGCCTGTTCAAGCTGTTTCCCAACCTGGGCGAGATGCCGCAGCGCCCGGGAGGGCGCATGAGCGGCGGCGAGCAACAGATGCTTACGGTGGCGCGCACCCTCATGGGCAACCCCTACCTGGTGCTGCTGGACGAACCCTCCGAAGGCGTGGCCCCGGTGATCGTGGAGCAGATGGCGCAAATGATCCTGGACCTCAAGGCGCAAGGCGTGAGCATCCTGCTGTCCGAGCAGAATATGCATTTTGCGGAGCTGGTATCCGACCGCGCCTACGTGCTTGAAAAGGGCCAGATCCGTTACCAGGCGTCCATGACCGAACTGGCCGCCAATGAGGAGGTGCGGCGTGCCTACCTCAGCGTCTGAAGTTTTCAGTTACCGTGGAGCACACACTGTCGATGAACTCTCCGGCGCCTACCGCGCTCAGTCTGCAGGTTAATGGACACTTCCATCCGATACCTGCCGCCGCGTACGATGCGCCGCTATTGCTGGTGCTGCGCAACGACCTGGGCCTGAATGGTCCCAAATATGGCTGTGGCCTGGGCGAGTGCGGTGCCTGCACCGTGCTGGTGGACGGTGTGGCGGCGCGCTCCTGCGTTATTCCCGCAGGTGGCGTGGTGGGGCGGGAAATCACTACGCTGGAAGGCCTGGGTGGCCAGGGGCGGCTGCATCCGGTGCAACAGGCCTTTGTCGACGAGCAGGCAGCACAGTGTGGTTATTGCCTTAACGGCATGGTCATGATGGCCGTGGCCTTGCTGGCACGCAACCCGCACCCCAGCGAAGACGAGGTACGGCGTGAGCTGTCGGCCAACTTGTGCCGCTGCGGCACGCATGTGGAAATCGTACGCGCCGTGATGCGCGCAGCCATGCTTTGCGCGGCGGGGACTGTGCAATGACGGCTTTGAGCGCCGACGCGCCGCGCACACGGGCGGAATTTCACGCGGCGACGGGGGTGTTGCTGGTCCTGCGCGACACGCCGGCGGCACCGCCACCGGTTGCCGGCCAGCCCGCCGTGGTGTCCGGCAACCCGGCCGAAGGGCCGGAAATACTGCTTGCCGTATGGGACGATGGCAGCGTGACCGCGCTCAGCGGTCACGTGGACCTGGGTACCGGTTTGCGTACCGCACTGGCGCAAATCGTGGCTGAGGAACTTGATGTTGCGCTGGACCGCGTGCGCATGGTGCTGGGCGATACGGCCAGTGCTCCCAACCAGGGCGCCACCATTGCCAGCGCGTCGATCCAGATCCATGCGGCGCCGTTGCGGCTGGCCGCCGCGCAGGCGCGTGGATGGCTGCTGGCGGCAGCGGCTGGGCAATGGGGCCTGGAGGTAGCCGCACTGGAAACTCGTGATGGGCGCATTGGCGCGGCAGCGGATTCGCGGCAGCAACTCGCGTATGGCGATTTGCTGCGTGGCCGGCACGTGGACCTGCAGCTTTACGCGGATACGCCGGTCAAGGCCGCGGCCGACTACACACTTGTGGGCAGCAGCGCGCCGCGGGTGGACCTACACGCCAAGGTGAGCGGCGGCCTGGTGTTTGTGCATGACATGCGTGTGCCGGGCATGTTGCACGGCCGGGTGGTGCGGCCGCCGTATGCCGGTGCCGACCATGGTGATTTCATAGGCAACACACTGGAATCGGTGGACGAGTCGTCGATCGCGCACCTACCCGGTATCCGTGCCGTGGTGGTGATCCGCGATTTCGTGGGCATCGTGGCCGAACGCGAGGAACATGCCGAGCGGGCCTTGCGCGAGTTGCGTGTCTGCTGGAAGGCCTGGCCCGGCCTGCCGCCGCTGGACGACCTGGCGCAGGCCCTGCGCAACAACCCGTCCACGCGGCGCACGCTGGTGGACCAGGGCGATGTGGAGGGCGCGCTGGCCGGCGCGGCGCAGGCCATGCAGCGCAGCTATGTCTGGCCGTACCAGATGCATGCGTCCATCGGCCCCTCGTGCGCCGTGGCCGACTGGCGCCAGGTTACGGGGCAAGGGGGCGTGCATGGCCCGGCGATGACTGTCTGGGCCGGCACGCAGAACCCGCACGTGTTGCGTGCCGACCTGGCACGCCTTTTGGATATGCCCGACGTGGCGATCGATCTGGTGCGTATGGAGGCGGCCGGTTGTTACGGCCGCAACTGCGCCGACGACGTGGCGGCCGATGCCGCGCTGCTGTCGCGCGCCGTCGGCGCCCCGGTGCGCGTGCAGTTAACGCGCGAGCAGGAAAACCTGTGGGAACCCAAGGGCGCCGCGCAACTCATGGAGGTGCGCGGCGGACTGAATGCCGACGGTTCGGTGGCGGCCTACGACTTCCAGACCTCTTACCCCTCCAACGGCGCGCCCACGCTGGCGTTGCTGCTCACGCGCACCATCGAGCCCCTGGCGCAGGCCTATGAGATGGGCGACCGCACGGCTCGCCCGCCTTACACCGTGGACAACCTGCGCGTGGCGGTCAACGACATGGCGCCCATCGTGCGCGCCTCCTGGCTGCGCGGCGTCTCCGCACTGCCTAACAGTTTTGCGCACGAGTCTTACTTTGACGAACTCGCCACGGCCGCCGGTGTGGACCCGGTGGAATTCCGTCTGCGCCATCTGGACGATACGCGCGCGGCCGAGCTGGTGCAGGCAACCGCTGACCGAGCCGGCTGGGTGAAACACACGCAACCGCAGCAAAACCCGACGCAGGCCAACGTGCTGAGCGACATTGTGAGCGGTCAGGGTTTTGCCTACGCGCGTTACAGCCACAGCAAGTGGCCGGGTTTTGGCGCGGCCTGGGCAGCCTGGGTGGCCGACGTAGAAGTCAACCGCAGGACGGGCGAGGTACACGTTCGGCGGGTGGTGGTCGGCCACGATGCCGGCCTGCTCATCAACCCGGCAGGCGTGGAACACCAGGTGCACGGCAATGTGTTGCAGACAACCAGCCGTGCGCTGATGGAGGAGGTGCGGTTCAGTTCGCAGCCTGTTGCAGGGGCGGCGCCACAGCGGGGTACACACGCGCCCGTGATCCAGCCCAAAGAATGGGGTGGCTACCCGATCCTGAGCTTTCGCAACATCCCGGTGATCGAGGTGATGTTGATGCCGCGCCCGGGCGAGCCGGCGCTGGGGGCCGGCGAATCCGCCTCGGTGCCCGGCACGGCGGCGATTGCGAATGCCATCTTCGACGCCACCGGGGTACGGTTTCGCAATCCGCCGTTTACGCCCGAGGTGGTGCGGGCGGCGCTCAACCCGCTGCCTGCGCCACCAGCTGCGGCTGGCGGCGCGAGAACAGCCGCCGCGGATGTGCCGGCCGCGGCATCGTTGCCGTTGGCTTTGCCGGCGACCGCAGTGGCACCCCGCAGGCGTGGCTGGGCCGCGCGCACGCTGGCGATAGCGGCAGGCCTGTTGGGGCTGGCCACCGCGTGGCTAGGCTGGCCTGCTGCTATTGCTCCGGTTCAGTCCCCGCTCTCCGGCAACGCATCGCCTTACAGCGCCGCTACGCTGGAACGCGGTCGCCAACTCGCCGCTGCCGGCGACTGCGTGGTTTGCCACACGGCGCCCGGCGGCGTGGCAAACGCAGGTGGCCGCGCCATGGAAACACCGTTCGGTGTGGTCTACAGCACCAATATCACGCCCGATCCGAATACCGGTATCGGCCAGTGGTCACTGGTGGCCTTTCAGCGCGCCATGCGCGAGGGCATCTCGCGCGACGGCCACCACCTGTATCCGGCGTTCCCCTATACCGCTTTCGCGAAACTCGGCGACGATGACCTGTTGGCCCTGTATGCGCACCTGATGGCGCAGCCTGCGGTGCGTTCCACGCCGCCGGTGACGCAACTGGCGTTTCCCTTCAATGTGCGGCCACTCATGCGGGTCTGGAATGGCCTGTTTCATGACCCTGCGCCCCATGTTTCCGAGCCGGCCCAGAACGCGCAATGGAACCGTGGCGCCTACCTCGTGGCTGGTGTCGGCCATTGCGGCGCCTGCCATACGCCGCGCAATGCGCTTGGCGCCGAGAGGTCGGCGCGCACGGTCTACCTGGCGGGGGCACTGGTCGATGGGTGGGAGGCGCCAGCGCTGACCGCCCTGTCGCACGCACCGGTGCCCTGGGATGCGCAGGAACTGTACCGCTACCTGCGCAGCGGCCATACGCGGCACCACGGTATAGCCGCTGGGCCGATGGCGCCGGTCATCCAGGGGCTGGCCGCGCTGCCAGATGAAGACCTGCGCGCCATGGCTACCTATCTTGCGTCGTTCAACCCGCCGGTTACTGAAGCAGTGGTGACGCACCAGGCACGGCAGTTGGTCACGGCCGCCAGCCAGTCCGCGCCGCTGCCCGGCGTGCCGGGCCAGCGCCTGTTCGAGGGTGCCTGTGCGGCTTGCCACCATGATGGCGACGGCCCGCGCCTGCTGGGCGTCAACCTTCCGCTGGCACTCAACAGCAATCTGCACAGCGAGCGCCCGGACAACCTGATACGCGTGATGCTCGAAGGTATCCAGGAGCCAGCGGGGCGCGATATCGGTTTCATGCCGGCATTTGGCGACAGCCTGAGCGACGCGCAAGTGGCGCAGATAGCCGCCTATATGCGCCAGCGCTACGCGCCTGGCAGGGCACCTTGGGTGAGCCTGCCCGAGGCGGTGGCACGCTTGCGTGCGGTTCCCGGGCAGCGCCATGTTTTTGGGCCTTGACGGGAAAAGTTGTCATTTGCGGGCGCCCGCGTCCGTGCCAACCGGCCGCAAGCCGGGTTAAACTCAGGGCTTCCGAGGAGCGTTGCAGTTCACGCAGCAGTGAACGAGGCTCGGACAGCAGGGTTCTCAATTGTTCTGAGGCCCTCGCACCAACGGCGCTCACCCACTGGTCTGTGGGGTGAGCCTCCATCCTGAGTGTTCCCCCTAGGCAGTGGTTTGTTCAATTCAACCATTGGAGTGAGTGATGAGCGCCGTACTGAAACCGATCAAAAACCAGGACTATGAAATTGCCGACCTCAGCCTTGCACCCTGGGGCCGCAAGGAACTGAATATTGCTCAGACCGAAATGCCGGGTTTGATGGCGATCCGCGAAGAATTTGCCAAGTCGCAGCCGCTCAAAGGCGCGCGTATCACGGGCTCCCTGCACATGACGATACAGACCGGCGTGCTGGTCGAGACCCTGCAGGCCCTGGGTGCGCAAGTGCGCTGGGCATCGTGCAATATTTTCTCGACCCAGGACCATGCGGCTGCCGCACTGGTGGCTGCCGGCACGCCGGTGTTTGCCTACAAAGGCGAAAACCTCACTGATTACTGGGACTACACCCACCGTATCTTCGAGTTTGGCCCCAAGGGCTCCAAGACCGAAGGCCCGAACATGATTCTGGACGACGGCGGCGATGCCACTTTGCTGATGCATCTCGGCACCCGTGCCGAGAAAGACCTCAAGGTAGTGGCCAAACCCACCAGCGAAGAAGAGGTGTGCCTGTTCAGCGCGATCAAGGCCAAACTCAAGCAAGACCCGACCTGGTACAGCCGCCGTTTGAAGAACATCATCGGCGTGACCGAAGAAACCACCACCGGTGTGTTGCGCCTGAACGAAATGTCGGCCAAGGGCACTTTGTCGCTGCGTGCCATCAATGTGAACGATTCGGTGACCAAGTCGAAATTCGACAACTTGTACGGTTGCCGCGAGTCGCTGGTGGATGCCATCAAACGCGCCACCGACGTGATGATCGCCGGAAAGGTGGCGCTGGTGGCTGGCTACGGCGACGTGGGCAAGGGTTCGGCGCAGGCCTTGCGCGCACTGAGTGCCCAGGTCTGGGTGACCGAGATCGACCCTATCAACGCGCTGCAAGCCGCGATGGAAGGTTACAAGGTCGTGACCATGGAATACGCCGCCGACAAAGCCGATATTTTTGTCTCCGCTACCGGCAACCGCAATGTGATTACCTAC
>JANLPN010000303.1:0-2704 GCA_031367285.1 Betaproteobacteria bacterium
TTGCGTATTTTGGCGTCTTAATCCCTTTGAATTCAGGGCTGGTTTAAATACTTCAGCGGTAAAAGAAGCATTGAATGCAGCGACGTCTTAATCCCTTTGAATTCAGGGCTGGTTTAAATACCGCATTATCCAAAAAAGCCTATTGCGTCAATAACTTGCAAGGTGAGTTGACGTCGTATTCGATGCATTATGGAACCAACTCTTGATACCTACTGCAGACTCAAGGTAGGCAAGATATTCAAGGGTAGCATGGACTGGCCGATGGTGTCGTACTGGGGCCGGGTCGGTAGCCCATAGGCGCGGACGTCGTCGGCCCGCGAATCAATAAGTAAACCCAGTTCCACCAACATGCGGCGCATTTTGGCCGCCGATGCATCCACCAGAAACACGGAATATTGCACCGGCACCCCTTGCTTCTTCAAGAAGCGGAACACCTGGCCCAAGCGCTTCTTGTCGCGGATGTCGTAACACACCAGCCATTGGCCAGAATCGAATTGGCTCATGAACGCATTTCCTTGCCGGCCATGCGGTGCAGGTGGGCCAGGTGTAGCAACAGAGCGCTGGCGTTTCGGGCCTGCCAGCGTTCAAACAGAAGCGTTATCTCCGGCGCGGCTTCGGTCTGGTCGGCCAGCGCGCCACAACACAGGTTCATTTCTGCCCATAACAGCCAGGTGATGTCGTGCGCCAGCAGCACCGGTTCGCCGCTGGGCCCAAACTGCACCGGCAGCAGCTGGTGCGCGTGCAGTTGTTGCGCCACGCAGGCAGCGACCAGCCCATGCAGTGCCGCAGGCAAATGCACCGCAAATTGCGCTCCGTAGACCCAGCTGCGTTTGGTGGCCTCCCATTGCCGTGGCGAGATGACCAGCCCATCGGTGCGGCCCCATTGCAGCTGCACCTGCATGCGCCGGGACTTGAGCCAATGCTGATAACGTGCGTGGCCCTCCGGGGTTTCGAGCAGCACGTCCAGCGCCGTTGCAAATTGCGCGGTTTCGGCTTGGTGGCTATGCAGGCTGCCCAGGGCATCACCATGGCGGTCCAGCCAGCAAATGCTCAGATGGCGTTGCAGGCATAGCTGCAAGGCCGCACCACTCCAGTCCACCGAGGTGCTGCTTACGACGCGCGCCACACGCTGCAACGGGAAGCGCAGGCGGCGCAGTGGCTCCCCTTCGCGCTGGGCGCTTACCATCAGCGCGTCGCCGCCGCCGTCAACGCGCTGGCAGGTCGCCTGGCCCAGATACAGGGTACGCGCGTCGGCGCCACGCGGGGCGTGGGCGCCGTCGGCGGCGGTCCTGGTGCCGAGCAGCCGCTGCGCGTGGGCTAACACGGCTCGCTCTCCCCGCCGTCGTCGGCGCTCTCCAGCCAGGGCATGCCGTCGGCTCGCAGGTGCACGGCCAGGCGGTGCGCGCGGGCACGCAGCCAGCGCCGCCAGGGGGCGGACTGCTTTTCCCAACCGGCATAGAAGATTTCGCGCCCGGCCTTGCCGAGCAGGCAGGCGCCTTTGTCTTGGGTAAAGTGTTCGTCCCGCAAGCTGCGTTCGCGCAGCAGTTGCCATATCCATTCGTCCAGCGCCGGGCGCAAGGGCTCGATCAGATCGCTGGCCAGAGACTCACGGCCTATCGCCGGACGATGGTAAAAACCCAGCAGCGGGTCCAGCCCGGCCACAGTGCAGCTCTGCACCGCCTGCATATGCAACAGCGTGTAGCCCAGCGACAGGCATACGTTGACCGGGTCTTTGGGCGGGCGGCGGTTGCGGCCGGCAAAACCGAGCGCCGGGGGCATGACGCCGGCCAGGCCGGCAAAGTAAGCCCGCGCGGCGGCCCCCTCCCGGCCGCGCAGGCTGTCGAGCGTAGGGGTGTCTGGCATGCCCGCGGCACCCAGCCCATCCAGTATCGGCGCCAGTGTCTGCAGGGCATCGAACAGGGGCTTGCGGGCATCCGGGCGCTCGGCTTGCATGCGCGCCAGGGTGCGCTGCTGGCGCAGCAGCTTGGCGCGCACCAGGTCCACGGCCCAGGCGCGGCAAAACGCGTCGTCCATCACCGAGCGCGCCTGGGCCAGTCGGACCGCGGCATCGTTATGCAAGGGCCCCAGCACAATGGCAACCCGGCGGTTTTGCCGCGGGCTCATCAGCACGGTGGTGGCTCCGGCCTCGGCCAGCTTCATCAGCACACCGGTGTCCAGCCGGGTCTGAGCGCCTTGCAGCACACACCGGTCCACCATGGCAATCGGCACCGTGCCACGGCGTTGGCCGGCTTCATACAGCGCCAGGGTGGCGCCTTCACAACGAACCTCGAGTTGAGATCGGTCCAGTAGAAGCAAAGCCATGGTTGGTTTGCCTGCGCTTTCAGCCAACGTAGAAGTAGTCGGGGTCGGCCGGCGTGTCGGCCATTCCCAGGGTGTGGATACGGCAACGCGGGTCCAGCCGCAGCAACAAAAAGCGGTCTTCGTCCTTTTCCAGCAGGAGCATCATGTCGGCCAGCAAACGCAGGCGCTCGGCCGCCGTCAGGTACAGCTCGTGCACCGACTTCTGGCCACCGGTGGCATAACGCCGCGCCAGGCGCAGGGCAGCGCCCAGGCGACGTGGCTCGGCTACGTCGTAGGCGGCAAGAAACAGGTCGCGGTGGGTCATCTGCGTTGCGCCACCGGGGTGGCGATTGAAGAGATGACCGGATGATGCCGGTGGCGGCGCCGCGTGTCAGGTGCGGCA
>JANLPN010000331.1:0-29666 GCA_031367285.1 Betaproteobacteria bacterium
TTAGGGGTGCATTGCCGTGGGCGAGTTGCAGGGCACTGGGCATGGGATGCAATCGGAGTGGATCGCAAGCACTGTACATCGCCGCTGGCCAGTACGTATGTTGACTGGCGCACAGACCCTTACCCGGAAACCTGCTTTCCCATTGTCATGGCGCAGTACCCCGGTGCGTGCCGTGCCGGCCCTTGTACTGGCCCTGTGTATGCTGGGAATCGCCAACGCCCAGCCTGCAGCGGCACCTGTTCCAGCGCCAGCTGCCTCCGCAGCGCGATCGCTTCCACCTTTTGTCGATCCCATTCATGAACTCAAGGGCGCTGCGCTTGCCCAGGCACTGAGAAGCGGCGGCTTTGTGTTGTACATGCGCCATGCGGACGCGGGCGACTCCAAAGCGCCGTGTCCCAACGAAAGTATGCTGACACCGCAAGGCGAGGAGCAGGCCCGCACCGTAGGTGCCGCGTTAAGGCAATTGAAGGTTCCCATCGCGTCGGTACAAGCTTCCGAAACTTGCAGAGCCAAGGATACGGCGCGGCTGCTCGAAGCAGGACCTGTTGTGACCCGCGCCGACCTCAACCCGGTGCCGTCGCGCCTGCAGCCCGCGGAGTACGCACAACGGTTCCGCTATCTGCTTGAACCGCCACCCAAAGGCAGTAATACCTTGCTGGTGTCCCATGTGCAGGGGTCCAGTGTGCGTGACGAGAGCATTCTGATAGAACAGGCCGAAATTGCGGTGTACCGCCCGCGCGTTACCGGCAGGCCGGAGCTCGTGGCGCGTATTGCCGTGGACGCGTGGCCCGCTTTGATCGTTGCTGCATCGCAAGCATCTTTGAAGTAAATCATGTGATGCCTGGCAATCGTGCCTTGCCAAAGCCAGGGCGCGACTGTGGAGGGAAAGCCACACAAAACGCTTGGGCCACCTGCAAGCACCAGAGTTTTTGGGGCGGCGTCAAAATACTTGGGTAAACTGGTTTTCGACTTTCCCAATTGCCCTTGGAGTGCCCGTGCTACGCACCACGCAAAGAAATTCGAAAGCGCACCAAGTGAGAGGTCCATGCATTTGATAGCGCCAGTTTCCCGACCGGGAGGCAAGTGGCGCAGCCTGAAAAGGCCCGTCGATTTGCTGCGAACTCTCGTGTTGCTGGGGTCGTTCTGGCGCCAGCGCGGCGCAATGTTGGCGTTGCTGTTTCTGGCCGGCTTTCTGGCGGCGGCAACGGCCCATGCGCAGTCGCCCGCTTTGGGTTTCGCACTTTACAAGTCCGTGGGCCAGGGCGGCAAGGGCTGCATCACCTGCCATAGCCAGCCCGGTGCTTTGAGCGCCAGCGCCGGGCCGGTGGGAGCCAACCCCGACAATAGTGGTGCGTCCAATAACCCGCAGCGGATTCTGGACGCCATCGGCGGAAATGTAGTTGAAATGGCCGGGCTCAACGTGTCCGCCGAAGAGGCCTTGAGCCTGGCGCTGTTTATCGGGCAGCAGAAGCTTCCCGCGATTACCTCGGCCCTGACCATGACAGTGCGTTCCGGCGCGTCAGGAACCAAAAATATTTACTCTCAAATACAGGCCAATGGCACCGGCGGCGCCGCGTCCACCACTGGCCTTACCACCGTTACCCCGACCACTCAGGGCGGCACCAGCAGCGCGGCCCAAGTGTCGGTTTCGCCGAATATACGGTACAACATTACTTACCAGTCCACCGCGCAGTTCAAGGGCACCGACACGTTTGACGTCAACGTTCGCAATGCGAACAACGGCCCAGCCACCGCCAGCATGACGGTCATGTGCTGGGCATCAACGACCAGCTCTCCACGGCAGTGGCACGCAAGGGTCAAGCGTATACGCTGGGAAGTCCTTTGTACACGGCGGTCTGCAGCGGCTGCGCGGCGAACACCTTCTCCCTGAGCCCGTCCAGCCCAAATGCATTTCCCGCCGGCCTCAGTATTGATGCCAGTGGAAAAATTATCGGCACCCCGACGACGCCGACGACAGGCGGGCCGGTCACCGTGACAGTACGGGCCACCTCTTCGGGCGCAACCGACTCTGGCGACGGCGAGGTCAGCAAGGACCTGTCCATCCAGGTGGTTGGCATTACGAGCAGCAGTACCCCCCCTGCCATCCCGCAGGACCTGGTGGCGAGCACAAGCTACCAGATCACTTCTTACCCGAGCGGTGGAACCAGCTTCACTCTCGACTCCAACCCGTCAGGGCCTCTGCCTAGCTGGATTAGCGTCAATTCCGTAACCGGCTTGATCACCATCAACCCGACAACCGGCGGCACATTCCAGTTCACCATGGGGACGACCACCGGCGCACCAGCCACGGTGGTGACCCAGGCGTTGACGATCACCGTTACTGCCGCCACCGCACCGGTGATTACGTCCAACCTGCCGGCGTCGCCAACAGTGGCGGGCACGGTGGGCACCTCGATCAATGGCTCGCTTTTCATGATCGTGGCCAGTACTCCGCCGGCGCTCGACGCCAACAGCTACACCCTGGTCGGTCAGGTTACGCCGGCGGCAACAGCCGGGCTGTCAGTCAACCCGGCTACCGGCGCCATCATCGGCACACCCAACACCAGTGGCGATTTCCCCCTGACGCTGGGTGCCACCAATGCCGGGGGCGCGGGCATTGGCACACTGAACCGCACCATCCGCATCAATCCGAGCACGGCCCCGACGGTCACCAGCGTCGATCCGCCGGCCAGCAATGTCAACGCGGTTTTCCTGGGCCCGAATGGCTACCAGATCGTCGCCAGCAATGGCCCGATTACCTCGTATGCCGAGGTACCGGTCAGCCCGAGCGTGTTGCAGGCCCATGGCCTGAGCCTGGATACAGGCACCGGCCGGATCACCGGCACACCGACGGCCAGCGGGGTGTTCACGGCCTCGGTCACGGCCAGCAACCTGATTGGCGCCAGTGCGCCGAAGCTGCTGAACTTCACCATCAGCCCCACGGCCATACCGGTCATCAGCAGCCCGACCTTCATATCGGTGGCCGCCGGCACCTTGATCACGCCGATACAGGTGGTGGCGAGCAACCCGCTGGTAGACGCCTATGGCGCCAACGTGTTATCACCGGTGGCGGTGGCGGGCATGCCGCCCGGCCTGAGCGTCCATCCCGGTACCGGCCTTATTACCGGAACGCCGACAACGCCGGGCAACTATTCGGTCAGCCTCACGGCGCACAACTCTTTCGGTACCGGCAACCTGACCATACCGATCACGATTGGCGTTCCCGCACCGAGCGCTTGTGCAATGTCGGTTCCGTTGAATACTGCCACCACCCTGGACCTGTCCACCTGCCTGTTTGCCGGCTTTGCGCCAACCGGGGTCTCCATCGTGGCGACGCCCTCCCATGGCACGGCAGCAGCGAGCGGCACAAGGGTTACCTACACGCCGGTCAACAACTATTTCGGTGCCGACAGCTTCAGCTTTGTCGGCTCGGGCACGGGTGGCGTGTCGCCGCAAGGCACGGTCACGGTGACCGTTACCGGGCGTCCGGACCCGACCAAGGATGCGGTGGTCACCGCGATTCTGGCGGCGCAGGCCGAGACGGCGCAGCGCTTCGCCCGCGCCCAGATTTCCAACTTCCAGCGCCGCATGGAATCTTTGCACGGCAATGGTTCAGACGGCGACCAGGCGGGTGCGTCTCTGCAAGGCCGTTCGCCTGTCGGGCAGGCCTCCGGGTTTGCGGCTGCTGCGGCGTTGTCCGCGCCAGCCCCGGCGGACCTGGTGCCGGCCATGGCAGCGATGGGTTCCGCAGCTACGGTGAGACCAGCCGGCGGCGTGCCGGGGCCGCAAAGCGCCGAAACGGTATTTCGCACCGAGCGCCGCCCGCTCGAGATGCGGGAGGCGGATGCGCTGGAGGCCGTGGCAGGTGGCCTGGGTCTCAAGTCGCTGCCCTTCGCCGAGAGCATTTTTTCGCTGGTCAAATCGCGCTCCGTCAATCTGGCCGGCGTTGCTTCCGGAATGGGGCTTAACGCGCCGGGCGGCAAAGGCAATATTGGCGGCATGAGCTACTGGGTCGAAGGTGTTGCAAGCTTCGGCACCCGCGATGCCAGTGGTGCCATGAGCGGGTCGGAGTTCAGTTCCAACGGCGTCACCATCGGTGCCGACAAACGCCTGAGCGATCAGTTGGCGGTTGGCATGGGGCTGGGTTATGCACGCGACACCGCAACCATCGGCACCGACGGCTCGAACAACCGCTCAAACAACCGCTCAAGGGGCTACTCGCTGGCGGCATACGGCAGCTACCAGCCCAGTCCGAACACCTTTGTGGATGCCATGCTGGGTATTGGCTCACTGGACTTCGACAGCAAGCGTTATGTGGCGCCGATCAACGATTTTGCCTATGGCCGGCGCGGAGGAACCCAGGTCTTCGGCTCACTCACCGGCGGTTATGAGTTCCGCGACCAGGCCTTGCTGGTATCGCCGTATGGCCGGCTGGACTTCTCCTATGACCGTCTGCGCAGCAGCACCGAGACCGGCGCGGGCGCCTATGCCTTGACCTATTTTGGCCAGACTTCGACCTCCGTGCAGGGCGCCCTGGGCGTGCGGGCTGAAACGGTTCAGTCCACCCGCTTCGGCTACGCCGTGCCGCGGCTGCGTGCCGAGTACCGGCATGAATTCCAAGGCAACGGGCAGGCCTTTATCGGCTACGCCGACCAGCCCGGCGGGCCGCGTTACGCCTTGTCGCCATCCGGCAGCGGGCGCGATTCCGTCGTGTTCGGTTTAGGTAGCGACTTCCTGATGCGTGACGGGCTCACGCTGTCGCTGGAATACCAGCTCAGCCATTCGTTCTCGAATGACTCCAGTTACGCTCTGCGCCTGCGCCTGACCAAGGAATTTGACGCCAGGGGAATGCCTAAATTGCTGGAGACCGCCACGGTGCGCACCGGCAAACCGATCGACGTGCAGGTGGATGGCTCTTACACCACGGACGACAATGTGACGCGTGCCAAGGCCGGGCCGGACAAGTTGAGCGATGACTTTTACACGGTCAACGCCAGCAAACTCTTCGTCAGCCCCTTGTCGGACCAGTCGCGGCTGTTGTGGACCGGCACGCTGGGTGGCGACAAGTTCCACCACTTCAATGGCCTCAGCCGCCTGCTGGGCAGCGTGGAAGGCGAGTACCAGTACCGTGAGTCGTCCGAGTTCGACGAGCCGACCTACGGCGCGTTTGCCAAACTCACGGCCGAAAATTACGAGACCCGTTTGCGTGACGGCTACCGGCTCGGCATCGGCGTGTCGGTGCGCCAGGCATTGACAGACCGCATCGACCTGTTTGCCGCGCTGTCGCACAACCGGCGTTATGCCAACAGCGATGTGTTCACCACCCGCGACAACTCGGTCCGCGCCAATATCGACTACGCCCTGGGTGAAGGGCAAACCTTGTACCTGGGAGGTGAATACCGCCGTGGCGATATCGTCTCCACGGGCCGCGCGTCGCTCGAGAACGTGACCGTCGCCAAGGTATTCGTGCAGGATGACGCCTATGCCGGTGGCCAGTTCTTCAGTTACCGTTTTAACGGCAGCACGGTGCTCACCACCCTGGGCTACAACCTGGCTCTGGGGCCACGCGATTCACTCGACTTTTCGTGGAGATTCGTGCGCTCCACACCCGGCTTGCGGCCGAGCTTTGTTACTTCACCCAGAAGCTACAAGGCCAACCAGTTGTCGGCCGTCTACTTGATGCGGTTTTAGGTGAGGATGCGACGATGCAGGATTTGACAACGGTATGGCGGCGACTCCTGGGCACGGCCTGCGGACTGGCGCTGCTGGTATTGCTGGCGGCGTGTGGCGGTGGTGGCGGCGGCGCCAGCAGCGGCGGCGATGTAGTTACCGCCGGCCCACGCGGCCCTTCACTTCCCACCGGCCTGGACCGCTTTCTGCTGAACCCGAACCCGGTTGTGCGCGCCAGCGATGCCGTATTTGAAGTCGGCGCGCCGGAATATGCGGTTGCGTATTACGACGCGATCGATCCGCTCAACGAGCGCGACACGCTGGCCAAATGGAAGGCCAAAAACAGGATCGGCGACCTCGCCGGTGGAGCCACGGAATACTTCATCACGGTGGGCGACAAACGGGACCTTGGCTACGGGCGGCGCATGACGGCGCACAAGAACCCAGACGGCAGCATGGCCTTCATGGTGGAAAACTACCTGGTGGGTGCCTACGGCGGCTACACGCCGCTGAACCTGGAGGCCGCGATCAACCAGGTGTCGCAATGGCATCTGGGCACCAATGCAATTGAGTTTGGCCCGGGGCCGGACGCGGGCCAGCCCGGAAAACCGGCGGACGCTTTTTTCGCCAAGTTCTACACCTTTGACCCGGTTACCGGTGCACGGCTGAATACCATCAGCCTGGATGGCCGCCCGGCCAAGGCCATGCCCACCGTCTGCACCACTTGCCATGGCGGCCGCGGCGATCCGTTGACACCCCCCGACCCGGTAACCGGCAGGCAGAAGTTTGCCCTGGTCATGAACTCCTATTCCCAGCATCGGGGCGACCTGCAGGCTCGCCTGCATCCGTTCGAGCCGGCCGCTTTCGACTATTCCGCGATTTCCGGCTACACCCGCGCGGCGCAGGAATCGGCGATGAAAGAGATCAACAAGATGGTGCTGTGTTCGTTTCCGTTCCCTACCGGAACGGTCAAGACACGGCCCGAAGACAGTTGCCGGCGCAACGCCATACAGCATGAATACCAGGGGACGGCTGCCACGCACCTCAAGGCCATGTACGGCGGCGATCCCGCGCCCGCCAACCCGGCTGCCGACGGCATGCCTAACGCGACCTCGTTCACGACGGACACCTATGTGCCGGCGGATTGGACGGCCAACGGACAGTCCGGGTTGTACCTGACTGTGCAGGCCGAGGCTTGCCGGGTGTGCCACCTGCTGCGCGGTACCGGCAACCAGTCCGACATCGATTTCGAGACCTTTGTGCATTTCGACGGCTACAAGGACCGCATCAAGGCGCATGTGGTGGACCGCGGCAATATGCCGCTGGCCAAGCTGATCTACGACAAGTTCCAGCGTACGGTCAGTATGTTGCAGGCGATGGCCACTTACCTGATCAACGTTACCGGTGGTGGATCGTTTTCAGAGGGTGCCTTGTCGCCAGGCCGACCGATTGCCGACCCCGGTCCGGATCGCGTCGTTCCACAGGGCGCTACGGCGTTGTCGGCGGCCATGAGCCTGTATTCCACCAATTACCAGTGGACCCTTGCCACCAACCCGGGCGGCAACGCCACGCTGGCCAACGCGTCGTCGGCAACACCCACGTTCACGGCCAATGCCGATGGCACGTATGTGGTGCAACTGGTGGCCAGCAACACCACGGCCACCAGCACACCCAAGCTGCTGACCATCGTAGTCCAGTCCTTGAACTACACCCCGACGGCGCTGCGTTTTAACCACGCGAACCCGCTCCTCAGCATCAAGGAAGTTTTGCAAAATGGTGCTGCCAACTGCACCAATTGCCACCAGCCAGGTGGCAACGGCACGGTGATGCCGCCGATTTTTTACTCGGATGAAGTCAGGGCCGGCACTGGCACCAGCACCGATGCCACCAACCTGCATTGGTTCTACACCGAACTGCGCGGGCGCATCAACTTCACCGATATCGTGGCCAGCCCCTTGCTGCGCAAACCATCGGGCCACCATCACGGCGGCGGTGCCAGTGCATTGGCCGGCTTCAACACCAGTTTGGCGCCGGGGCAGCTTGGTCGCGCCGACTACGACAAAGTGCTGAACTGGATATTGAACGGGGCGCCCGAATAACACGGTCCCATGGACACCACGCTCCGTTGGCGGTAGCGCGGGTGCGGCAAGATGTGCCCCGCAGGATTTCGCGGCAAAGGCTGCGTCAGTAAGTCTTGCGCGGCCCGGTGTAGGTGTCGTTGGAAAACACAAACGGTGTCCTGCGCCCTACCAGGGTTTCTATCAAGGCGAGTTCCTGGTCGGTGTGGTTAATGAACGGGGCGCTGCGGATGTTGTTGCCGGTGCCGCCATCGGCCACGATGTACAGCGGCCGGTCATGGTGGGTCGCAGCGACGTTTTCCCGGCTCTGCGGGTCGTTCGTGGCCTGTACTTCGGTGGCCCCGTAACAGGTGCAGAAATAGGTGCGTTCGGGGTCGGCTTCCACATAAAAACCGGTGCCGCGTATACCAATGGTGGCGGTCGACGTTGAAACTTTCATGGCGGAGTTGCGCGACACCGACAGCAGCTTGCCGCTCAACATGCGCAGCCCCCCGATGATCAGCGATTCCGTGGAATTTTCGGGCTGCTCAATCTGCAACTTGCTGTTGCTCTCCAGAATCATCGAATGCGTATTCACCACAAAAACAACTTCGCTGTTTGCGGCAGTCTGCACCGTATCACCCGACTTGATGCGTGTCGCCAAGGTGGCCGGTTGTTCGTTAACCGTCACTTGGCCGGACAGGCCGTAAATCGACTGCCCCTCCGGGAGCTTTCTGGGTTTGCTTCCGAAGATGCCAAACGTGATTGCCTGCGCGCTGGTGAGCCCGGCACCGAGCAGGCCTGCCGTCAAGAGACGTATCAGAATCAGGCGACGCGGGTCGTCGATTTCGTCCATGCGTTTCATCTTTGATTCCAATCAAATGGAAAGCAGACATTTGACGTGCCTGCAGTGGGGCTTTGGGAGGCATGGCGATGCTAACACGGCAATAAACCACGGGCATCTGGCGCGGCGGTGCGGCGGCGTCCGACGCGCCTGACAAGGTATCATGAAGCCCCTGTGGAAGAGGGTATTGCGGCCCTCGTTCACTGCTGTCCTGGCCACCCAAATCAAGCGCTTAGCGCAAGTCGTCCGTGCGTCTCAATTCGATCAAGTTATCCGGTTTCAAGTCATTCCCTGAGCCGACCAATTTCATGCTGCCGGGCCAGCTGGTGGGTGTAGTGGGGCCCAACGGCTGCGGCAAGTCCAACATCATGGACGCGGTACGCTGGGTGCTGGGCGAAAGCCGCGCCAGCGAGCTGCGCGGCGAGTCCATGCAGGACGTCATCTTCAACGGCACCACCTCCCGCAAACCGGCCAGCCGCGCCAGCGTGGAGCTGGTGTTCGAGAATGCCGACCACCGTGCAGGGGGGCAGTGGGGCCAGTTCGCGGAAATCGCCGTCAAACGGGTGCTTACGCGCGACGGCACCAGCAGCTACTACATCAACAACCAGCCGGTGCGCCGGCGCGACGTTCAGGACGTGTTCCTGGGCACCGGTCTGGGGCCACGTGCTTACGCCATCATCGGCCAGGGCACGATCAGCCGCATCATCGAGTCGAAACCCGAGGAGTTGCGCCTGTTCCTGGAGGAGGCGGCCGGTGTATCGAAATACAAGGAGCGCCGCCGCGAGACCGAGAACCGCCTGAGCGACACGCGCGAAAACCTGACCCGGGTCGAAGACATACTGCGCGAGCTCGGCGCCAACCTGGACAAGCTTGAAAAGCAGGCTGAGGTAGCCCGTAAATACAAAACCCTGCAGGCCGACGTGACGCTCAAGCAGCACCAGCTTTGGCATCTGAAACTGGTGGAAGCGCAGGCCGAACAGGCCAAAGTGAAGCTTGAAGCGCAGGCGGCAATGAACGCGATGGAAAGCCGGGTTGCCGACTTGCGCCATATTGAAGCCGACCTTGAAGCCGTGCGTCAGGCCCACTATGCGGCAGGTGACCAGGTCAACCAGGCGCAGGGCCTGTTGTACGAAGCCAGCACCGAAGTCGGCCGCCTGGAGGCCGAAATCCGTTTTGTGGTGGAGGGGCGCCAGCGGGTGGAGCAACGGCTGGCCAGCTTAAAGGAACAGAGCGCGCAATGGAGCACGCGCAAGTCGGATGCACAAGCGGAGATCGGCGAACTGGCGCAACGCCACGCCCAATCCCAAGAAGAAAGCGCCGTGCTGGCGGCGCAGGTGGAGGAGCACCTGCAGCAGTTGCCTGAACTCGACGAAGCATTGCGGCTGGCACAGGCCAGCGCCAATGGGCAGCGTTCCGCCGTGACCCAGGTCCAGCAGCAGATACAGGTGCTGGCGGCCGAGCAACGCAGCGTGGAGGAGCAGGCGCGTCTGCTTGGTAGCCGGCGCGAGCGTCTGGGTGCCGACCAGCGGGCGCTGGCCGCGCCCGATGAGGCCTTGCTGCAAAGCCTGCAGTTGCAGCTGGAGCAGGCAAGCGAAGCGGCCGAGGTGGCCGACGCCCGCCTGCACGAATTGCAGGATGCATTGCCCGAGCTCGATGCATCGCGCGGCAGGGCACAGCAGGGCGTGAATGCCGAGTCTTCGCGCCAGGCCGCCTTGTCGGCCCGCATGGAAGCACTGAAGGCCTTGCAGGATAAGGTCAGGACCGATGGCAAATTGCGGCCCTGGCTGGGCAAACACGGGCTGGAAAATTTGCCTGCGTTGTGGAGCCGGATCCACGTGGAGCCGGGCTGGGAAACCGCGCTGGAAGCCGCCTTGCGGGAACGACTGGGCGCGCTCGAAGTGTCCCGGCTGGACATGGTGCGGGCGTTTGACCATGACGCCCCGCCCGCGAAACTGACGTTCTTCAACCCGCCACCGGCCGGCCCATCTGAGAACCCTTCGCCTCATGAGAAAACGCCGGGCCGCTCCCAAGTTTTCTTGCACCCCCTCGGGGGGCCTGGCGAAGCCAGGGCTGGGGGCGCTCTGAAGCGGCTCTCCAGCCTGCTGCGGTCCGGCGACGCCGGACAAAGCGCCGTGCTGCGGGACTGGTTGCAGGGCTGTTACACCGCTGCCAACCTGGAAGAAGCGCTGGCCCAGCGTGTGCAGTTGCAAAACGGCGAGACGATTTACGTTGCGGCCGGCCACGCGGTATCGAAATACAGCGTCAGCTTTTATGCGCCTGACTCGGAGCAGGCCGGTTTGCTGGCGCGCGCACAGGAAATAGAAAACCTTGAAAAGCAGCTGCGTGCGCAGGCCCTGATTTGCGACGAAGCGCGCCAAACCCTGCAGCGTGCCGAAGCCACTTATGCCGACGCCTCCCAGCGTCTGGTCCAGTTGCGCCGCGATGCGGTTGCCAGCCAGAGCCGGTTCCATGAATTGCAGGTGGAATCGCAGCGCCTGCACCAGCTGGCCGAGCAGGCGCGCGCGCGCAAGACCCAGTTGGCGGACGACCTGGTGGAAGTGGACGCGCAACTGGAGGACCTGCAGGAGCGGCGCGTGATGGCCGAGGCCCGTTTTGAAGAACTCGACATGCAACTGGCCGGCACCCAGGAACGCCATGCCCAGCTCGACGAACACGTGATTCAGGCCCAGCGCCGGTTGACGGAGAGCCGCGAACAGCAGCGCACGGCGGAGCGGCGCGCCCAGGAGGCGGAGTTTGCGCTGCGCAGCCTGCAGGCGCGCCAGGCGGAACTGCTGCGCGCTGTGGAGACCGCGTCGCAGCAGGCGCAGGCCTTGTTGACCGAGGAGCAGCGTGCCTATGAAGAGTTGGTGCGTCTGACCGATGCCTCGGCACAGGCCGGGTTGCAGCAGGCGCTTGCAGTAAAGCTGGAGCGGGAAAAGGGGCTGGCCGGCAAACGCAGCGAATACGATGACCTGACCGCCAAATTGCGTGGCAGCGACGAACGCCGGCTGCAACTGGAACGCGAACTCGACCCGCTGCGCCAGCGCATCACCGACTTGCAGCTCAAGGAGCAGGCGGCGCGTCTTGGTTGCGAGCAGTACCAGCAGATGCTGCTTGAGGCCCATGCGGAGCTGGAGCCTCTGGCTGCGTCGATTGCGCAGGGCAACGTGCGCCTGGCTGGCCTGCAGGCGTTGATCGACCGTCTGGGCGCCGAAGTGCTGGCGCTGGGGGCGGTCAACCTGGCTGCGCTGGAAGAGCTTGCCACGGCGCGCGAGCGCAAGCAGTTCCTGGACGCCCAGTCGGCCGACCTGAATGAAGCCATGACCACGTTGCAGGACGCGATCCGCAAGATCGATGGTGAAACACGCGAGCTGCTGTCCGCCACTTTCGACACCGTCAACACCCATTTCGGCAAGATGTTCCCGGAACTGTTCGGTGGCGGCAACGCGCGGCTGGTGATTACCGGTGACGAGATTCTTGACTCCGGCGTGCAGGTGATCGCCCAGCCGCCTGGCAAGAAGAACCAGACCATCCATCTGCTGTCGGGTGGGGAAAAGGCGCTGACGGCCATAGCGCTGGTGTTTGCGATTTTCCAGCTCAACCCGGCACCGTTTTGCCTGCTCGACGAGGTCGATGCGCCGCTTGATGACGCAAACACGGAACGTTATGCGAAACTGGTGACCAGCATGAGCCGCGACACCCAGTTCCTGTTTATCAGCCACAACAAGATCGCCATGGAAATGGCCGAGCAGTTGATTGGCGTCACGATGCAGGAGCAGGGCGTGTCCCGCATCGTGGCGGTGGACATGGATCTAGCCGTGTCCATGGCGGAAAGCGCTTGAGGCGATTTCAAGATGAGCACGCTGCAAATAGGTCTGGCGGTGGCGGGGGGAGTCGTGCTGGCGGCCGTGGTGGCGCATGGTGCCTGGACTTCACGCAAGATGGTGCCGCGCCAGCCGGCGCCGTTGGAGCCCGGCGAAGGCCCATCCCACGCGGATGTCGAACCTAGTCTGGACGCCGACGCGTTCGCGGCCAGGGACTTCCCGCTGCCGGTGCCGGAAGAAAAACCCGGCCTCGACGCTTTGATTGACGTTATTGCCGCGGTCACCCTGGAGGGCCAGGTATCGGGTGAGGCGGCGCTGGCGGCCATGCCTGCCACGCGGCGTGCCGGCAGCAAGCCGTTTGCCATTGAAGGCCTGAATGTGCTGAGCCACCAATGGGAGACACCGGCCAACAACCAGCGTTATGTGGCGTTCCAGGCCGGTGTGCAGTTGGCCAACCGCTCCGGGGCCTTGAACGAGATCGAATACTCCGAGTTTGTGGTGAAGGCGCAGGAGTTCTGCGATGCCGTCAACGGCACACCGGACTTCCCGGACATGCTGGAAGAGGTGGCCAGAGCGCGCGAGCTGGACCAGTTCGCCAGCGCACACGACGCCCAGCTGGGCTTTACGCTGCGCGCCAGCAGCGCCGCCTGGAGCCCGGGTTACGTGCAACAGCACGCGGCACGGCTTGGGTTTGTGGCAGGTGCCATGCCTGGGCGTATGGTGCTGCCGGCCAGCGTGCCGGGCATGCCAGCGGTGCTGACCTTGAGTTTTGACACGGCGGCGGCGCTGGCCGAAGACCCCGAGCAGGCCGCCGTGCGCGAGGTGTCGCTGGCGCTAGACGTAGCCCAGGTGGACCGCGGCGAGCAGCCGTTTGTGCGTTTGCGTGAGGCCGCCAATGCGCTGGCGCAGGCGATGGATGGTGTCATCACGGACGACAACGGCCAGCTCCTGCCCAGGGATGCCATGGACGTGATCGGTTCCGAGCTGGAAGGCCTGTACGACACCCTGGAGCAGCGTGATCTGGCTCCCGGCTCGGCGCTGGCGCGCCGGCTCTTTTCCTGATTTTTGCGGCGGGTGTCCTGGTTGGCAAGCAAGTAATGGCAGCTCCGGTTCCGCCCGACTCGCGGTCAGCTCCGGACACGGAGCGCCTGCCATGGCTGCGCAACGAGCTGCACCGCCTTGCCCACCAGTACTACGTGCTGGACGCACCCACGGTGCCGGATGCGGAGTACGACCGGCTGTTCCAGGAACTGCAGGCGATAGAGGCCCTTTACCCCGAACTGGCAAGCGCCGATTCGCCGACCCGGCGCGTCGGTGGCAAACCGCTGGACCAATTTGCCAGTGTGCGGCATGCGGTGCCCATGCTGAGCATACGGACCGAGACCGACACCCAGGCCAGCGGCGCGACCAACTTCGACGCCCGGGTACGGCGCGAACTCGGGCTGGCTGCCATCGACCCTCCTGTCGAATACGTGGCCGAGCCAAAATTCGACGGGCTGGCGATGAGCCTGCGGTATGAGGCCGGCGTGTTGGTGCAGGCCGCCACGCGCGGCGACGGCGAGAACGGTGAGGACGTGACGCAGAACATACGCACCATCGGACAGATTCCGCTGCGCCTGCCGGCCGGAGCACCTGCCGTGCTGGAGGTGCGCGGCGAGGTGTATATGCGCCGCGACGACTTCGAGCGGCTCAACGAGTCACAACGCTCGAAAATCGCTGCCGGCGCCAAGGGCGAAAAAACCTTTGTCAATCCGCGCAACGCTGCCGCCGGGGCGGTGCGTCAGCTTGACCCGGCTATTGCGGCGCGGCGGCCTCTGAGTTTTTTCGCCTATGGCCTGGGGCAGGTCACGGCGGCGGAGCAGGGTGGCCCGGTTTTCGAGACCCATTTCGGCCTGTTGCAGCAACTGCGGCAATGGGGCTTCCCGGTCTGCGACCTGGTTGCCATCGCGACCGGAGCCGTTGAACTCACGGCCTACCACGAACGTATCGGGCAGCGGCGCGACACCCTGGGCTTCGACATCGACGGCGTGGTGTACAAGGTCAACAGCCTGGCCTTGCAGCAGCGCCTGGGTTTTGTGACGCGTGAGCCGCGCTGGGCGGTGGCGCACAAGTACCCGGCGCAGGAGCAGCTCACAACCGTCCTGGGCATCGAGGTTCAGGTAGGGCGCACCGGCAAACTCACGCCGGTGGCCAAGCTGGCGCCGGTTTTCGTGGGCGGTGTCACGGTGACCAATGCCACGCTGCACAACGAGGACGAGGCCCGGCGCAAGGACGTGCGTGTGGGTGACACGGTGGTGGTGCGGCGGGCCGGTGACGTGATCCCGGAGGTGGTGTCCGTGTTGCCCGAGCGGCGGGCAGCAGGGGCCGAAGCGTTCAGCATGCCGCAGGTGTGCCCGGTCTGCGGCTCGGCGGCGGTGCGGGAAGAAGGCGAAGCCGACTACCGCTGTATCGGCGGCCTGTTTTGTGGCGCCCAGCGCAAGGAGGCGATACTGCATTTTGCGCAGCGCCGTGCCGTGGAGGTGGAGGGGCTGGGTGACAAGCTGGTGGAGCAGCTGGTGGACGGCAATGTGGTCCGCACCTTGCCCGATCTTTACCGCCTCGGTTTCGCCGCCTTTGCGAGCCTGGATCGGATGGCCGAAAAGTCGGCGCAAAACCTCGTAGCCGCGCTGGAGAAGTCCAAGCAGACCACGCTGTCGCGTTTTCTGTTCGGCCTGGGCATTCGCCATGTGGGCGAAGCCACGGCCAAGGAGCTGGCGCGCCATTTCGGCAAGCTGGACGCGATCATGGATGCAACGGTCGAGCAACTGCTGGCCGTCAACGACGTGGGCCCCATCGTGGCGCAGAGCCTGCGGACTTTTTTTGACCAGCCCCACAACCGCGAAGTGGTGGAGCAGTTGCGTGCCTGCGGTGTAAGCTGGCAAGAGGGTGAGCCGGCGGCCGTCGCGCCCAGGCCGCTCTCCGGCCAGACTTTGGTGGTAACCGGTACGCTGCCCACCATGGGCCGCGATGAGGCCAAGGATTTGATCGAGGCCGCCGGTGGCAAGGTGGCGGGTTCGGTCAGCAAGAAGACCAGTTATGTCGTGGCCGGCGCCGAGGCCGGCGGCAAACTCGACAAGGCCCGTGAGCTTGGCATCCCCGTGATCGATGAAACCGGATTGAAGGAGTTGCTTGATGGCCGTGCGTGAGATTCTCAAGATGGGCGACCCGCGTCTGCTGCGGTTTGCCCAGCCGGTTACGGAGTTCGACACCGACACCCTGCACCTGCTGGTGAGCGACATGCTGGACACCATGCTGGCCGCCAATGGCGCCGGGCTGGCGGCGCCGCAGATTGGCGTGGACCTGCAACTGGTGATTTTCGGCACCAACCAGGCCAACCCGCGTTACCCGGATGCACCGCCGGTGCCCCAGACCGTGCTGCTGAATCCCGTGCTTACGCCGCTGCCCGGGGACGACGGCAAATTGCTTGAGGAAGAAGACTGGGAGGGTTGCCTGTCGGTGCCCGGTTTGCGCGCCGTGGTGCCGCGCCATGCGCGTATCCGCTACACCGGATTTGACCAGTTTGGCGACGCCATAAACCGTACCGTAGAGGGTATTCATGCCCGCGTGGTGCAGCACGAATGCGACCACCTGATAGGCAAGCTTTACCCGATGCGGGTGCGCGATTTCAGCCGCTTTGGTTTTACCGAAGTCCTGTTTCCCGGGCTGGACGCGACGCAGGACGATTAGCCGTCGCGTTCACGGTGCCTGCTGACTCATGAGAAAAAGCGCCGGGCCGCCCCAAGTTTTCTTGCACCTCCCTCGGGGGACCAGACGCGTAGGGGCTGGGCTGGGGGCCCTCGTTATTGCACGGTTTGTTTGACCAGGTACAGGTATTTGCCCTCTACCGCGACGTAATGGAGATCTCCACGAGAATCAAGTGCGAGTCTTCTTCCCCCGTTCAGAATTAGATCGTACGACTTGCCTTCCCTGTCGTTGACGACCGTCATCCATTTGTTGTTGGCCCGCGCCCCATAGGCCAACATTTTTCCTTCGGGATCGAACACCAGTGAGCCTTCGAGAACGTCCTCGTAAGGTTTGCCCTCTTGCGCATTGACCACCACCACCCACTTTTGGTCTCCAAAGGCCCGGTATGCGAAACGCCTGCTGTCCGGACTGAAAGTCAGTGAGCGGCTGTCGATTGTTTCGTACCCGCTGCCCTGATCACCATCCACCACGACAAATGACTTTTTGCCGTCCCAAGCCGTGTAGGCGAGCCGGCGGCTATCGGGGCTATATCGGGGGGCGCTCTTTCCGATCCCCTGGTACTTGCTGCCTTCCTTCTGATCGGTCACGACACGGAATTCCTTGCCTGTGACCGCCACATAGGCCAGGTGTCTGCTGTCGGGGCTGAATGTGAGCGTATTTGCGGAGATGCCGTCGTACGTCTTGCCATTGTTGCGGTCCTCGACAACAGTCCATTGGTTGTCGAGTCGAGCCCCGTAGGCAACGCGCCTGCTGTCCGGACTAAAGACCAGGGAGCCAGCCAAGGCAGCGTCAAAGTGCTTGCCCTCCTGCCCGTCGATCACCGCGAACCACTTGCCGCCCGACCGCGCAATGAACGCGAAACGCCCGCTGTTGGGACTAAAGACAAGAGTTCCGCGGGCAATCTCGTCGTAAGGATTTCCTTCTTTGCCGTCGACGACGACAAGCCACCTGCCTTTCGCTCTGGCGGCGTAGGCCAGGTGCCGCCCATTGGGGCTGAAAACCGGAGCATCGGCGCCGACACTGTCATATCTCGGGCCTTCTTTGCCATCTACGGTAATCCACGCGCTGCCGCCGGATTTTGCTCCGTAGGCCATTCGCTTGCCGTCTGAACTGAAGGCGATGCTGTGGTCGAGAATCACCTCCTGGGTTGATCCCGGTGATCCGTCCACGACTACAAACGCCTTGTTGTCCTTCTTGGCCACGTAAGCCATGCGTCTACCGTCCGGGCTGAAGTTAACGTTGTCCAGACCAATGCCGTCATAGAGCTCGCCTTCTTCACCGTTCAAGACGACAAGCCAATTCCGGCCCTCCTTCCTGACATAGGCGACGCGTCCTTGATCGGGACTCACCACCAGCGACGCAGCGACGAATGACGCCTGGTCTATTTGGAAAAGCCGTTTTTCAGTTACCTTTTGAGTGTGAGTTTGATCTTCGACATGCCCAGGCAGCGATACGGCGGCCAGGGCGAAACCAAAAAAAAGCGAACTGCAGCGCGTCATCGCCGGCCTGCGGGAAGAGAAACCGGCAACAACACAGCCGTGACGGTGAAATGCCAATCCAACGGCTGTCCCATCGGCATGGCCGTAAGCCTTGCGCCCAATGCGCCGTCAAGCAACGCGCGCGGCGCGAGAAGCATGAAAACGCACTAAGGCAAGCATGCCCAAAAATACCAGTGCGAGGCTGCCCGGCTCCGGGACTGATTCCGCAACCCCGAGTTTTACCGTATTACCTCCGTTGGTGGCGCCGTAGCTTCGGACGGTGAGGGTACCGTCGGGATTCGTATCCAGCCAGCTCCAGTTGGTCTGCGTCTGGTTGTCGTCTGGGTCGTTAAACCAAAAGCCAGCACCCAGGATACCCAAATCCACCAGTCCCACCACGGTTATCCTGTGGGCGCCGCCGTCCTTCCAATCAACGCGCAACTCCACATCCTGCCCTTTTTTCAGTTCCTCCAGTATGTTCGCCACGCCAGGCCTTCCTCCTGGCCCGCCACCGATGACATGGGTCACGATGCGCAGATTATTTTCCGCCACGAATTTCTCCTTGCCGTCGAAGAAGTTCTGCAGCACGGTTCCGCTCGCGGGATCCGTTTTCATGTGGTTGTTGTCTTTGAGAATGTCACGAATTTGCGCCGTCGTTTGGGTAAGACCCAGCCCGTAGGTGTCATTCAACCAGGTCAAACTGTTCGCGGTAGCGGTCGGAACACATTCATTCGGGCCCTGTGCCAGGTCCGGCACCCCGGTATGGTATGAAAGCATCAGCACCGGACCAAAGTTGAGCGCAATGTTGGAAGGGTCACCGGGTTTCACAAATGCTCCTGCATCTGTTTCACCCAAGCCGTCATTGAAGAGATAGTTGACGCTGGCGGCAAGATTCTGCGCCAAGCCGCTCGAAAACGCAGGCGCCGCGTTTACCGGCGTGGCGCTTAACGTGGTCTGGTAGGTGGAGCCGGTTGCGAAAAGAGTTGAATCGATATTGGTCGCGACCGCGCTCGTTCCGGGCTCGAACCCGACCGGCAGGTTTTGAACGACCCAGCTCCCATCGCTGCGAACTACGTTGAGAAACTGCTGGTCAGCGCTGCTGCCACTGCTGCTGACCTGCACCGAGTACTGGACAAACTGCGAGCTGACTGCCGCAGGCCCCCAAAGAACCGGGCTGTAAGACTCACTTGAAAGTACCGGCAATGCGCCAGCTTGTAATGATATTGCGGCGGCCGCCAATCCCAACAACATCCGAATACAGTGGCCCGGGCGACGTGGGGTGTGATTGGAAAAATATGCGGACATGTGGTTCTCCTATCCATGCAATTGCGTTGGTTTGGCTGTTGAATCGGCGGCTTGCAAGGCCCTCGCGCGATGGCTACACTTAAAAGCGTTGGGTCCAAAACAAACTTGTTGTGCAACAACCATGCCCAATTCACCGCATCGCCCGGCACGACAAAACCGATGCCGCACACTCCAGTTTTCGCGGCCGCTTGCAGGGTGAGGTCGATCCGTGCACAAGCTCAGCCTCAGCAGCGCTAATTGGATACGCGAGGTGATCCTTGCCTCGGTCAAGACATCCTGCGAGCCGCATTTCCTGCACCGACTGCACTGCGTCTTGCTGGTCGCCGAGGGCCGTAGCTGTTACGAGGTTGCCCGATGGTTCGGTAACGACCCGCGTACCGTGGAGCGTTGGGTGCACGCACTCGATCTGCGCGGCATTGAGGGCTTGCGCGACCACCATGCAGGCGGGCGGCCCACCAAGCTGGACGACGACCACTTGCAGCGCCTCGCGCTCGATTTGCGGAATCCGCCACGCCTGTGTGGATATCCGGCGCGTAACTGGAGCGGAAAGCTTCTGACCCAACACATGGAGGGGCAATACGGAGTCAAGTTAAGCGCGCGCGCGTGCCAGCGAATCATGCGCCGGCTGCTCGGACCGAGGTCTCCGGGCTGATTGGAAGCGCTGTCGATGCGGCGGCGCTTTTGTCGCCAATTTTGCGCCGTGCGACAGCAGCGCGATAGTCGCGGTCCGCGTGCTTGCGGGTGTAAAAATAAACGACACGTTTTCAGGCCAGTGCCTGCAGCAATTCGGTCTCCACTTCGATCTGTGCCCGGTTGTGCTGCAGCTGCACTCCGTCGATCAAAAAGGTGTCGTCCACCCGTTCGCCCAAGGTCGCAATCTTGGCGAGTTGCAAGTTGATGTGGTGGCGGGCCAGTACCCGCGCCACCGAATAGAGCAGACCGACCCGGTCACTGGCCGTGATGTTAAGCAGCCAGCGCTGGGCTTTTTCGTCCGGGCGCAGGGTGACGCGCGGCGCAATCGGGAAACTCTTGACCCGGCGCGACACCCGGCCGCGGCTTGGCGGCCGCAACGGGCCGGTGTCGGCAATGGCCGCGGGCAGGCCGTTTTCCACCATGCTGGTGATCTCGCGGTATTGGTCGGGGCTGCTGCTGGTGACGATCTGGAAGGTGTCCAGCGCATATCCGTTGCGCGCGGTGTGCACGCGTGCGTCCAGAATGCTGAACCCGCCGTGGTCGAAGTAGCCGCAGATGCGGGCAAACAGGTCGGGCTGGTCCCTGGTGTAGACCAGCACTTGCAGGCCTTCTCCCACCGGCGAGCGGCGCGCCCGCACCACCGGTTTGTCGGAGCCCACCAGGCGTGACAGGTGCCGTGTGTGCCAGGCGATGTCGGCCGCGTCATGGCGCATGAAATAACCCACGTCCAGCGTGTTCCACAGCGGCTTGTGGGCTTCGAACGGCATGGCATACAGAGCGATCATCACCAAGGCCTCGCGTTTGCGCGCTTCGACTTCGGCGTCCGGATCCGGTACGCCACCGCCCAGCGCACGCGAGGTCAGCCGGTACAGGTCTTCGAGCAGTTTGCCTTTCCAGGCATTCCATACCTTGGGGGATGTCCCGCGGATGTCGGCCACCGTCAGCAAGTACAGCGCGGTCAGCCGCCGCTCCGTACCCACCTTGGTGGCAAAGGCGCGGATCACGTCAGGGTCGCTGAGGTCGGATTTTTGTGCCGCGTGGCTCATCGACAGATGTTCGCGTACCAGGAACTCGATCATGCGGGAGTCTTCGATCTCGATGCGGTGTTGCCGGCAAAAGCGGCGAACGTCGCTGGCGCCCAGCCGGGAGTGGTCGCCGCCCCGCCCTTTGGCGATATCGTGGAATAACGCGGCCACATACAGCACCCACGGCTTGTCCCAACCGGCGGCCAGCTGTGAGCAAAACGGGTATTCGTGGGCGTGTTCGACGATAAAGAAGCGCCGCACGTTGCGCAGCACCATCAGGATATGCTGGTCCACCGTGTAGACGTGGAACAGGTCGTGCTGCATCTGGCCCACGATGCGCCGGAACACCCACAGGTAGCGCCCCAGCACGGAGGTCTGGTTCATGAGCCGCATGGCGTGGGTCAGCCCGTCGTGCTCCATGATGATCTTGCGGAAGGTTTCGCGGTTGACCGGGTCGCCGCGGAATTTGCCGTCCATCACGCTGCGCGCGTTGTACAGGGCGCGCAAGGTGCGGCTGGACAAACCCTTGATACCGACCGTCGTCTGGTAGAGCAGAAAGGTTTCCAGGATGGCGTGCGGCTGGCGCTGGTACAGGTCGTCGCTGGCCACGTCAATCATGCCCGCCTTCTCGTTAAAGCGTTCGTTGATCGGCTGTGGTTCGTGCGTTGACGGGTACAACCGCTCCTCCATGTTGAGCAGCAATATCTGGTTGAGCTGCGACACCGCCTTGGCCGCCCAGTAATAGCGGCGCATCAGCGATTCGCTGGCACGTGCACCAAGCACCCTTGTGAGCACGGGGCGCCCGGGGGCGGCTTCACCCGGATCTTCCCAGGGCGCTACGGCGCCTTCGGGCAGCAGCACCACGCGCGAGACGGGAAACGTGGGGGTGACATACCCAAACGACTCGGCTACCGCCGTCTGCAGGTCGAATACCAGCCGGTCCTCGCGCCGGCCGGCCACCAGGTGCAGGCGTGCGCGGATCAGGCGCAACAGGGCCTCGTTGCGTTTTATCTGCTTTACCTCGAACGCGGTCGCCAGGCCTTTACGCGCCAGTTCATCCCAGTTCTTGCCCAGACCGGCCGCCTTGGCCACCCACAGGATGACCTGCAGGTCGCGCAGCCCGCCGGGCGACTCCTTGCAGTTGGGCTCCAGCGCGTAGGGAGTGTCTTCGAATTTGTTGTGGCGCTGGCGCATCTCCAGCGTCTTGGCCACAAAAAACGCCTTCGGGTCCATGGCCATGCGCAGGAACTCGCGCAGCCGGCCAAACAACTTCGAATCTCCGGCCACCAGACGCGACTCCAGCATGGAGGTCTGTACCGTGACGTCCTTCTCCGCCTCGGCCAGGCATTGCGATACGGTGCGCACGCTGGAGCCGATCTCCAGCCCCGAGTCCCAGCAGCTGCCGATGAATGCTTCGATACGGGTCTGGAGTTCGAAGTCCTGCTCGTGCGCCCGGTCGTCGGGCAGCAAAACCAGCACATCCACATCGGAGTGCGGAAACAGCTCCGCGCGGCCGAAGCCGCCTACTGCCACCAGCGCAAACGGCCCGGCCAGCCCGGCTTGTTGCCACAGCGTCTGCAAAGTGTCGTCGGCCAGTGCCGCCATGCGGTGCAATGCGGTGTTTACGCCGCGTGTCGAGGAGCCGCTGGCGGCGATCACACTTTGCAATGCGGTTTTTTTCGCGCGGTAGTCGTCACGCAGTTCCTTGACTGTCAGCATGGGCGTCCCGCGGCGAGCGCGCTCACGGCGGCTGCTTCAGGCGGCAGGCGCAAGGGAGGACACGAAGGCCGGCGTCGCCGGGCTGCCGGCCGACAACGTGAGCACCTCGTAACCGCTGTCGGTGACCAGCACGGTATGTTCCCACTGCGCTGACAGGGAATGGTCTTTGGTCACGATGGTCCAGCCATCTTTTTCCGGGCCGTCCTTGATTTCCTTGCGCCCGGCATTGATCATCGGTTCGATCGTGAAGGTCATACCGGGCTTGAGTTCTTCCAGCGTGCCCGGTTTGCCGTAATGCAGCACCTGGGGCTCCTCGTGGAACACCCGCCCGATGCCGTGCCCGCAAAACTCGCGCACCACGCTGAAACCCTGGCCTTCGGCGAATTTCTGGATCGCCCAGCCAATATCGCCCAGCCGCGCCCCTGGCTTGACCATCACAATACCGCGCCACATGGCCTCGAAGGTGATGCTGCACAGACGCCGCGCCGCGATCGAGGTTTCGCCCACCACGAACATGCGGCTGGTGTCGCCGTGCCAGCCGTCCCGGATCACCGTGATATCGATGTTCAGGATGTCGCCCTTCTTGAGCGCCTTGTCGTTGGGAATCCCGTGGCAGACCTGGTGGTTGACCGAGGTACAAATCGATTTGGGGTAGGGGATATTGCCGCCGCCGCGGTAGTTCAGCGGGGCCGGTATGCATTGCTGCACCTGGGTAATGTAATCGTGCGCCAGGCGGTCCAGTTGGTTGGTGGTGACGCCGGGCAACACGTGCGGGGTCAGAAAGTCGAGCACCTCGGAGGCCAGTTTGCCCGCAACCCGCATGCCGGTTATGCCGTCGGCATCTTTGTACGTAATGGTCATCCGCCAATTATCCCATCGGGGCGCCGCTTGCGTTCCGACGGCCCGCTGCGTGCCCCGGCTAAAATTGGGCGCCCGAATGTCCGGCCCGATTCGGCGGCCCGTGTCCCCTACCTTCAGCCATGTTTACCGGCCTACTCCGTGACCTTGCACATTACCGAATTTGAGGGCGCAAACGCCCTTGGCAACTTCCGCGCCCGGCAGTTATTGCCCCCCTTGCAAGCCATTCATGAGCGTATTTCCGCGGTGTCGGCACGTTTCATCCATTTGGTGGCGTGTGATGGGGTGCCCTCTGCCGCGCTGCACGGCCAGCTGGCTGCCTTGTTGCGGTACGGCGAGCCTTACGCCGGCCCGGCCGATGGCGTGCCGGTGCTGGTAACGCCGCGTCTGGGCACCGTGTCGCCGTGGGCTTCCAAGGCCACCGACATTGCGCACAACTGCGCGCTGCCGGTGCGCCGGATCGAACGCATCACCGAATACCACGTTACGTTGAAGGCCGGGCTGCTGGGCAAACCGGCGTTGAGTGAATCGCAGCGCGAGCGCATTGCGGTCTTGCTGCACGACCGCATGACGGAAAGCGTCATGTTTGACCGCAGCCAGACACAGCAACTTTTTACCGGGCTGGCAGCGGCGCCGATGGCCAGGGTGGATGTACTGGGCGCCGGCCGCGCGGCGCTGGACGCGGCCAATACCGGGTTCGGGCTGGCACTGGCCGGCGATGAAATCGACTACCTGGTGAATGCCTTCACGCAGTTGCGGCGCAACCCCAGCGACGTCGAACTGATGATGTTCGCCCAGGCCAACAGCGAACACTGCCGGCACAAGATTTTCAACGCGCGGTTCACGATAGACGGAGCGGCACAGCCGCTGAGCCTGTTCGGCATGATCCGCCATACCCACCAGCAAAACCCGCGGCATATGGTGGTGGCGTATTCGGACAATGCGTCGGTCATGGAAGGTGTGCAGATCGAGCGTTTTGCGGCGCCGTCGGGTGATGCCACTGCGGAAGCTGCCAGATACGGCAAGTCCGGCGCCTTGCAGCATGTGCTGATGAAGGTGGAAACGCACAACCACCCCACGGCGGTGTCGCCGTTCCCGGGTGCCTCCACGGGAGCCGGTGGCGAGATCCGCGACGAAGGTGCAACCGGACGCGGATCCAAGCCAAAAGCCGGGCTGACCGGGTTTACCGTGTCCAGGTTATGGCCCGAAGCAGCCGCGGACTACGGCAAACCGCGGCATATTGCCAGCCCCTTGCAGATCATGACCGAAGGCCCGTTGGGCGGTGCCGCGTTCAACAACGAATTCGGCCGGCCCAATCTGCTGGGCTACTTCCGCGAATACGAGCAGCCCGTGGTGTCCGACGTGGACACGGTGCAGCGCGGTTACCACAAGCCCATCATGATTGCCGGCGGCCTGGGCTCCATCGACGCCTCCCAGACGCACAAGATTGCATTCCCGGCGGGCAGCCTGCTGGTCCAGCTCGGTGGCCCTGGCATGCGGATCGGCATGGGCGGCAGCGCCGCCAGTTCCATGGCGACCGGAGCGAATGCCGTGGCGCTGGACTTTGATTCGGTGCAACGCGGCAACCCCGAGATCCAGCGCCGCGCGCAGGAAGTCATCAACCAGTGCTGGATGCTGGGCGGCAGCGGCGAGGCCGGCAACCCCATCCTGGCAATCCACGACGTGGGCGCCGGCGGCTTGTCCAACGCGTTCCCGGAACTCACCAACGACGCGGCACGCGGTGCGCGTTTCGACCTGGCAGCCGTGCCGCTCGAGGAAACCGGCCTGGCGCCGCGTGAGATATGGTGCAACGAAAGCCAGGAGCGTTATGTGCTGGCCATAGCCCCCCGGTCGCTGGCGCTGTTTACCGCTTTGTGTGAACGCGAACGTTGCCCGTTTGCGGTGGTTGGTGTGGCAACCGAGGAGCGGCAACTGGTGCTGGCGCAGGGCACGGCCCCATCGGACTACCCGATTGATATGCCGATGAACGTGCTGCTCGGCAAACCACCCAAGATGCACCGTGATGTCAAGACCGTCACGCGCGTGTTCCAGCCGCTCAATCTGACAGGTGTGGGCCTGCAACAGGCCTGCATCACCGTGTTGGCCCATCCCACCGTGGCATCCAAACGTTTTCTCGTGACCATTGGGGATCGTACCGTGGGGGGCCTCAGCCACCGCGACCAGATGGTCGGCCCCTGGCAGGTGCCGGTGGCGGATTGCGCGGTAACGCTGGCCGATTACCGTGGCTTCGCGGGCGAGGCCATGGCCATGGGCGAACGCACGCCACTGGCCAGTACCAACGCACCGGCGTCCGGGCGTATGGCGGTGGCCGAAGCCATCACCAATCTGCTTGCCGCGCCGATAGAACTGGCGCGCGTCAAACTCTCCGCCAACTGGATGGCAGCCTGCGGAGAGCCGGGGGAGGATGCGGCGTTATATGCCACCGTCAAGGCAGTGGGGATGGAGTTGTGCCCGGCGCTTGGAATCTCCATCCCGGTGGGCAAGGACTCCTTGTCCATGCGTACCCAGTGGACACAGGCTGCAACAGATGGCGCAACCGGTGGTGTGGCGAAGAAAGTCACGTCCCCGGTCTCCTTGATCGTGACCGCGTTTGCCACATTGGCCGATGTGCGCGGCACCTTGACACCGCAACTCAGCACCGCCGACCCCGACACCACCCTGGTACTGGTAGACCTGGGCCAAGGCCGCAACCGCATGGGCGGCAGCATCCTGGCGCAGACCCTGGGCCAGACCGGTGACGTGGTGCCGGACCTGGACGATCCGCAGGACCTGGTCCGCCTGGTCCAGGCCGTCAATGCTTTGCGCGCGCAGGGCAAGCTGCTGGCCTACCACGACCGCAGTGATGGCGGCCTGTTTGCCGCTGCCTGCGAGATGGCCTTTGCCGGCCAGGTGGGCGTGGCCTTGAACGTCGATCTGCTGGTGACCGAAGGTGATGGCATCAGCGACAGCCGGGCCGAACACGGCGACAGCAAGAACTGGGCCGGGCAGGTCAGTGCGCGGCGCGAAGAGCTCACGCTCAGGGCCTTGTTCAGCGAAGAGCTGGGTGTGTTGTTGCAGGTGCGCACGGCCGAGCGCAGCGCGGTGATGCAGGTGCTGCGCGAGTTTGGCCTGAGCAAACACAGCCACTTTGTGGGCAAGACGCGGCCAGCCGGCTCAAGCATCACCGCAGGTGTTGGGGAAGTACAGGTCTGGCGCGATGCCAAGGCGGTGTTCAGCGCGAAGTTGCAGGATCTGCACCAGGTGTGGGACGCGACCAGCTGGAAGATATGCCAACTGCGTGACAATCCGGCCTGTGCCGACGCGGAACACGCGGCGGCTGGTGATCCGCGGGACCCGGGGATGCAGATTCGTTTTAGCTTCGACCCGGTTGTCGTACCCGCTGCATCACCTGCCCCCGCCACCGTGCCGGGAGCAGGCAGCCCGGCACTGATGCTATCAAGTCCCAGGGTGGCGGTGCTGCGCGAACAAGGCGTCAACTCGCATGTGGAGATGGCCTACGCGTTTACCGAGGCCGGGTTCGAAGCCTACGACGTACATATGACCGACCTGCAGAATGGCCGGGTCGATCTGGCCGGGTTCCGCGCCCTGGTCGCGTGTGGTGGCTTCAGCTACGGCGACACGCTGGGGGCCGGTATAGGCTGGGCGCGCTCGATAAGCTTCAACCCGCGCCTGGCCGAGCAGTTCAAGGCCTTTTTTGGGCGGCCCGACACCCTGGCCCTGGGCGTTTGTAATGGTTGCCAGATGTTCGCGGAGCTGGCCGACATCATCCCCGGAGCGCAGGACTGGCCGCGTTTCACCACCAACCTGAGTGAACGGTTTGAGGCCAGGCTGTCGATGGTGGAAGTGCTGGACTCGCCGAGCCTGTTTTTCAAAGGCATGGCCGGCAGCCGGCTACCGATTGCGGTGGCGCATGGCGAGGGTTACGCCAATTTCAAGCAGCGGGGCAATGCGGGCAAGGTCATTGCCGCCATGCGTTTTACCGACAACCATGGCATGGCAACCGAGGCCTACCCGTTCAACCCGAATGGCAGTGCCGGCGGATTGACGGCGGTCACCACGGCCGACGGCCGTTTCACCGCCATGATGCCGCACGCCGAGCGCGTGTTCCGCAATATCCAGATGAGCTGGACTGACCGCGAAGCCAGCCAGCACAGTCCCTGGATGCAGCTATGGCACAACGCGCGCAAGTGGGTGGGGTAAGCCGTATGTCCGGCGTGTTCGTGCTGCCTGCTGCAACGGCCGAAGACTTTGCCCGTGACGGCGCGGTGCTGCTGCGTGGCGTGCTGACGCCGCCCGAGGTGGAGCTACTCACGCTGGGCATTGAACACAATCTGGCGCACCCCAGTGCCCTGGCCCAGGTGGCCAGCCAGCCGGACGATCCGGGGCGATTTGTGGAGGATTTCTGTACCTGGCAGGACAACCCGGCCTACCGCTCGGCGCTGCTGGAGTCGGCGCTGCCGCAGGTGGCGGCGCAATTGATGCGCAGCCGCGAAGTGCGCCTGTACCATGACCACCTGCTGGTCAAGGAAGCCGGCACGCGCCAGCCTACGCCTTGGCACCAGGACCAGCCTTACTACAACATATCGGGCCGGCAGAACGTGAGTTTCTGGATTCCTGTGGACCCGGTGCCGCTGCCCAGCACGCTGAGGTTTGTGGCCGGCTCCCACGCCGGCGCCTGGTACATGCCGCGTACTTTCCGCGACCAGCAGGCACGCTGGTTCCCGGACGGCACATTGGCCGAGCTGCCGGATATCGAGGCCGATCCGCAGCGCTACCGGCAACTGGCCTGGGCGCTGGAGCCGGGTGACGCGCTGGCGTTCCACATGCTCACCCTGCATGCCAGCAGCGGAGTGGGGCCGGGACCCAGGCGACGCGTTTTCTCGGCCCGGTATCTGGGCGACGACGCACGCCACGCGGTGCGGCCCTGGCGCACGTCGCCGCCGTTTGCCGGCCTGGACCAGCGTCTGGCAGACGGTGCGGTGATGGACGATCCGCTGTTTCCCCTGGCACCAAACAGGCGCTGATACCCGCTTGCGCCGCGGTAAATCTGAATAATGGCGTATGCACCGGCACCTTGCACAGACTTGTTCCAAACTCCTGGCCTGGGCCTTGCCGACCGCGGCGCTGGCGGCGGCTGGCATCGCCGGTGCGCAGGTTTTTTCCCGCCCCCTGCCGCAACTCGGCGCGACGGACCGCGCGGCTTTTGCGGCCGGCAGCCAACTGTTCCATCAGGGTGCGGCGCGTTTGCCGGCTGGTGTACTGGGCCCCCATTTTTCCGCCGGCGCGTGTGCCGATTGCCATGTGGCCGATGGGCGTGGCAGCGCCTACGACCCGCGGCGCGAACCTGCGGTGAGCATGGCGGCACAGTTTGTGGATGCCAAACCGGCGCTTATCTTCAAGCTGGATGCGGTGGACGTGCAACGCGATGGGCCGTACGGCGCTCAAATTACCCTGCGTGCCGTGTCTGGGACCCAGCCACGTGGCCGTCCGCAGTTGGCCTACACCGCGCTGCCGGGGCGTTTTGCCGACGGCACGCCTTATGTGCTGCGCCAGCCGGTGTACCGGGTAGACAAATTGGGTTACGGGCCGCTGGCGCCGGCCACCGTGTTGTCCCCGCGTCTGGCGCCGCAGATGGTGGGTTTGGGCCTGCTCGATGCGGTACCGGAGGATGACATCCTGCAACTGGCGCAGACCCAGGCGCAGCGCGCGGGCCCGGCACGCGGCCTGGCCAGCCGCATCTGGGATCCGATTGAAGAGAAGCCTGCCGTGGGCCGTTTTGGCTGGAAGGCCGGTACCGCGTCCCTGCACCACCAGACCGGGCTGGCGCTGCAGCAGGACATGGGGGTGACCACCACCCGCTTCTCCGGTGCGGCCTGCCCCGCGGCTACGCCCTGCCGTACCGATACCCCCGAGCTGGGTGACGCGGCTTTTCTGCACCTGCTGGACTACCAGTTTGGCCTGGCGCTGCCGCGCAAACCCGTGCCGCCTCCGGCGCGGCTGGCCGAGATAGAAAAGGGCCGGGCATTGTTCGAACAGGCGCAATGTGGTGCCTGCCACCAGCCGGTCTGGACCACCGGCAAGGGCTGGTTCCCCGGCATGTCGCGCCGCACGATCTACCCCTACACCGATTTGCTGCTGCACGACATGGGAGATGGTTTGGCGGATCGCCGGTTGGATGGTGCCATGCCCAGCGCCGCCGTGGATGGCGTCGGGGTGGCGATGGCGGCCCGCCAATGGCGCACTGCGCCCCTGTGGGGGCTGGGGCTGATCCCGCAGGCCAATGGCCACCAGCAACTGCTGCACGACGGCCGTGCCCGCGGCGTGCTAGAAGCCGTTTTGTGGCACGCCGGCGAAGCGGATGCCGCGCGGGCGCAGGTGTTGCGGATGGACGGCGCACAGCGCAAGGCATTGGTGGCGTTTGTAAATTC
>JANLPN010000332.1:0-5037 GCA_031367285.1 Betaproteobacteria bacterium
CCTACGAGCTGCCGTTTTTCTGCGACCGCGTATTGCCCTTGATGAAGCAGGCCGGCCTGCGCGTCGTCTGACGACGGCATTCCATGTGCATAGACTGGCCGTTCCCAAGGGCGACAACGAAGTTGCGGCGCAGACTCACAACTGCGCGAAGTGCTTGTGATGTCGTAGCCAATTCCGCAATGCGCAGCAAGGACGCCTGATGACCGACGCTGTTCCCCCCAAGGCGCACAAACATTCGGGCAGCTCCCGGTTCAAGCAAGGCATGCGGGCCCTGACTGGTGGGGTGACCGTGATCGGCGCTTACGGGCCGGACGGCGCACCACTGGCCATGACGGCCACGGCGGTAACCTCGCTCACGGCCGAGCCGCCCTCTCTGCTGATCTGCGTCAACCGCAGCGCCTCCATGGCGCCGGCGCTGGTGCTGCACGCGCGTTTCTCGGTCAATGTGCTGGCGGCCGACCAGATCGATATTGCCAAGGCCTTTGGCGGGCAGCTGGATGTGCGCGGAACCGGACGGTTTATCTACGGCAACTGGCGCCGCGTGGACGATACCGAGGTACCGCTGTTGACCGGTTCCCGGGTTTCGTTTGAATGCGAGGTGTCCCACGTGCATGAATGGGCCACCCACCACATCGTGATTGGCTCGGTGCTGGATGTCCACTTTTCGCGCACGCCCTCGCAGTCGCTGGTCTACACCGACGGCAAATACCATGCGGTGGGCTGACTGCCACCCTCCCAACGAAAGTTCTCATGTTCCATCCTGAACACCCGACGCTCAAGGCGCGCATCGCGTCCGGCGAATGCCTGGCAGTTTCCTGGCTGGCGCTGGGTTCGGTGGCGCTGGTCGAGGCCGCGACGCGCGCTCGGCCCGACGCCATCGTGATCGACATGCAGCACGGTCTGTGGGAGCGGCGTGATCTGGAGGCCGCCATCGGTGTGGTGCCGCACCACATCCCGGTGATCGTGCGGGTGGCCGAAAATTCGGCGCTGGCCATAGGCACGGCGCTGGACGCGGGGGCCGAAGGCGTGATGGTGCCCATGGTCGAAAGCGCCGCTGGCGCGAAAAAGTCCCTGGCATTCGCCAACTACCCGCCGCACGGCAAACGCTCCGCTGGCGGCGTGCGGCCCTTGATGGACTTTCCCGCCTACGTCAAGGGCGCGGCGGACATCGCCGTGCTGGTGATGATAGAGACCGCCGCCGGCCTGGCCAACGCCCAGGCGATTGCGCAGGTCAAGGGGCTGGACATGGTTTTTATCGGCACCGGCGACCTGGCCTTGTCACTCGGAACCTGGGGTGGCAACCCGCTAAAACACACGCAGGCCTGCAACAGGATCCAACGCGCCTGCAAAGCGGCGGTCATGCCCTGCGGTATTTTCACGGGCACGCTGCAGGCGGCTGTGGCCAACCAGGCCCTCGGCTACGGCATGGTGGTGGTGGCCAACGACATAGAGATTGCGGCCAGCGGCTTTGCCAATGCCAGCCAGGGTTTCCGCCAGGCCGTTGCGTGACGCAAACCATGCGCGCCATACAGTTCGCCTCCTATGGTCCGCCCGAGCTGTTGCGCGCCGTGGAGCTGCCGGATCTCGAGCCCGGCCCGGGCGAGTTGCGCGTCCGGCTCCAGGCGGCCGGTGTTGCTCCGTTTGACGCCAAGCTGCGCGCCGGTTTGCTGCAGGCCCATTTCACGCCCAGGCTGCCCAAGACGCTGGGGCGCGATGGGGCCGGCGTGGTGGACCAGCTGGGTGAGGGTGTCACCGGATTTGCGGTGGGTGATGCGGTGTGTGTCATGGCCGATCCGTTCACCGGCACCTACGCGCAGGCGGTGGTCTGCGGCACGGAGCGCGTCGTTGCGCGGCCGGCCGGCCTGTCCCTGCACCAGGCGGCAGCGCTGATGCAGCCGGGCAACAGCGCCTGGATCGCGGTGATGGAAACCGCCAAGGTGCAAAGCGGCATGCGCGTGCTGGTGCATGGCGGGGCTGGTGCTGTGGGCAGCCTGATGGTGCAACTGTGCCGCCACCTCGGGGCCGATGTCTCGGCCACCTGCCGCAGCGGCAACGAAGACTATGTGGTCGGCCTGGGCGCGGCACATGCCATCGCCTACGATGGTGGCGATTTCGGCACGCTGCGCGGGCAGGACGTGGTGTTTGACCTGGTAGGTGGCACCACGCACGCGCGCAGCTACCCGGTGCTGCGCAGGGGTGGGCATCTGGTCTACCTGGTGGCCGCGCCCATCGTGGACCGCAGCAACGAATTCGGCGTCAGGCTCTCAAGGGCCATGATCTCAGACAAGCCCCAGGTGCTGGCTGCCGTGGCCCAGGCAGCGCAACAAGGCATCCTGCAACCGCGGGTGGCCGGTGTCTACCCCCTGGCCGACGCTGCGCTCGCCCACGCAGCGCTGGAAAGCGGCCAGGTGACACGCGGCCGCCTGGTACTCGATATCCAGGGTGATAGCGCCACAACCCTCTGAGGCAACTTCAACACAAGGACACGACCATGCCATCCACCCCTACGCAAGCCATTCCCGTTGAGCGGGCCTTTGTACAGACCCGCTCCGGCCGCATCCACATGGCCAGCGCAGGCCAGGGCTTCCCGGTGCTGCTGTTGCACCAGACGCCCCGTTCCTGGGACGAATACCGCGACGTGTTGCCGCTGCTGGGCCAGTCGTACCGCGTGATCGCCATGGACACGCTGGGTTTTGGCGACTCGCGGCGCCTGCCCGCCCATGAAAACTCCATAGAACGCTGGGCCGTGGGCGCCTTCGACTTGCTGGACGCACTGGGCATCGACCGCGCCGCCGTGGTTGGCCACCACACCGGCGCCGTAGTGGCGCTGGAGATGGCCGCCAGCCAGCCGCAACGCGTGGCCGCGCTCGTGTTGTCGGCATGCCCGTACATCGATGCGCCGCGCCGCGCCGCACACGATGGGAAACGTGTCATTGACGAGGTGGAGCGCAAGCCCAATGGCGAACACCTGACCGAGCTGTGGCAACGCAGGCAGCCCTTTTATCCCAAGGGGGATACCGATCTGCTGGAGCGTTTTATCGCCGACGCGCTGAAGGCTGGCGAACTGGCGGTGGGCGGGCACCGGGCCTGCAACGCCTTTGCGATGGAAACACGGTTCGCGCGTATTACCAGCCCCACATTGGTGATGGCACCCACTGACGACCCGCATGCCTACCCGCACGCGCCACGCGTGGCGCAGGCCATTGCCGGCAGCCGGCTGGTAGAAATCGCCGGTGGCATGGTGCCGCTGCCGGACCAGATGCCGGAGGTTTTTGCGCACACGGTTGCCCAGTTTCTGGCGGGCGTCGAGCTGACGCCATGACGGCGGGGCTGCTTTGTGACGCGCTGAAAGTGTTCAGCCTTTTTCGAGGCTGCATGGCGCCGCCGGGCCACGGATCGGTGAAGATATGCGTCAGGTGCCGCTGTTCGGCGCCAGCTCGGCCATGAGCAGCGCACCTTGCAACGAGCCCGCACCGGCGATAAACCGGCCGTTGTGGCAGAACACCGCGTCGTCCACGCCACACACAGCGGCCAGGTCGGCCGCGCGCAACCCGGCCCAGGGCAGCGGCAGGTCTTTGCGGGCAACGAAGGAATAAGGCTCGACCGGAACCACATGGACCTGGAACTGGTTGTCGCTTGAATCCGGGTACACCACAAACAGCACTTCCGGCATTTCGACACTCACCACCTCGGCCCAAGGCAGGCTGCCGCGCGGCATCACGAGTACGGCACCGCCAAGAACCTTCCGCGCGTCGCGCACCAGCCGGGCGCCCTGGTGCTTGGCACGCAACTGGTCCAGCGACGCTTTCAGAAACAGGGTAGTGACTTCCATGGCCCGGCGGAAATTGGCCAGTGCGGACGGGCCATCCCTGGGTACAACTGCCTGGCTGTCCCAGGTCGCATTGAACTGCGACAGCAGGGCCGACAGGCCAAAAAGCCCTGGTGCACCGTGTGACGCGCCGGTGTCGGCCCGGTCCAGGTGTTGTACCAGCTCGATGTCCAGATCCGCGGCCACGGCCTTGGCCAGCACGGGGTCTTGCAGCCCGAACATCCGCTCGACCAGCGCCGCGCCAAACGTCGCCCAGACCAGGCCTGCGCTGGCGTAGACGACGCCGCCTGGCCGCGCCCCCGTGAATCCGCGCTGGTGGTGGTCGAAACGTCCGCGCGCCGGCTCCCATTCGCCGCCCACATCCACCGCGAAATCCGCTTGCGCAATGGTGGCGGCGTCGCGCGTGCGCAGGAGTTCGGCCCCCGGATGCAACAGCATCAGCACCGCAACGCCGAACACGTCGTCGGCATGAAAGCTGCCGTTGTGGGTTGCAATCCGGACAGGCTTGGTGCTGGGCATGGTTGGGTAGGCGGCGAAAGAAGGAGTCCCGACCATACCAAAGGCGGGCTGCGCAGGTTTGAACTACCACGATAAGTGCGCCGGCATGGCGCGGCGCGCATGGCCTTATTCGCAGGCGATCACACGCCATAAAGCAGGCAATACCCGCGTAGCTTCAACGGCCTCAATCCGCACCGGGGTGCCGGCCGCCAAAGATCGGTCCGCCAGCGCAAACAGCGAAACGCCAGATGCCGTGCGCACACAGGCGACAAACACGGGCAGCCGGCTCTTCCAGGCCGGATCGAACGAGATGCGCAGCTCCGTCATCGACACCACCGTGGCCGCTCCGGTGTCGGCCGCATTTTCAACACCGCTGGCAAGGCATTGCGGACACCAGCTCTGCGCCGGGTAAAAACGGTGGCCGCAAGCCGGGCAATACGCAACCGCGAAACCACCCGGTCTGGCAGCGGCCAGCAGGTTCAGCATGGAGGCGGATTGCCGCCAGGGCTTGGCCGGGCCTGCTTCGCTCATACGCCTTCCAGCAAAGCCGCTCCGGTTGCCAGGCAGCGGTCGTACACCGCCATTCCATACCCCCCCACCAGGCCGATACGCGCCTGGCGGACCTGGCGCCTGCCGGCCTGCTGGGTGATCTGCCGCAACACCTCGACGATGCCGACAAAGCCACCGGCCGCACCAGCCTGGCCGCAACC
>JANLPN010000338.1:0-11446 GCA_031367285.1 Betaproteobacteria bacterium
CGTTTCGCCGACCCAGGGATTCAACAGCGGGACTCGTGCAAGCTTGTAGTCGCCGGTGTCGCGGGTCACGACCGTCAGCCCGTGGTGAAGAGCAGTGGCCGCGATGATGAGGTCTGGCTGCGAGAAGGTATGCCCGAACTTGCGCCCGTCTTCGACCAGCAGACGCCACTTGAACATGACGTCCTCGGATACTTCAAGCACGCGCTGATCGAACATGGGCCGCACCTTGTGCGTCAGCCAATCGTGGAGCTCGGCGCGCCGAATCGGATCACCCACCGTCTCGATGCCGTAGCGGATCTCGGCGAAGGTCACGGTGCTGACGAACAACTCCTCCAGCGCTTGGCCGACGACAAAGGCTCGCACCCGGGCACTCGGGCGCGGTCGACGCAACTCCGAAATCACATGGGTGTCGAGCAGCCAGCCGGTCACAGCTTGATCGACCGCACCGGCATGGCGGATCGGCGCGGTTCGACCTCGATCTGGCGATGCGGCGACGCTTGCAGGGCATCGACCAGCAACTGCCCGGTTCGCGTGCCGTTCAGGCGTTGAAACTCGCCTGCGTCGACAACCACGACGGAATCGCGGCCATGCAGCGTCACATGCTGCGGCCCATCACTTTGCGCCAGGCGCACCAATTCGCTGAATCGCGCCTTGGCGTCCTGAAGGCGCCAACGACGACGCGCAGGCTGCGCAGGCGGATTTGCCAAGTCTGTTGATTTTCTGGTCATGGTGACTAGATTGGCACGGTGACCCGTTCAAGGCAAGGCAGGCAAGACCCAAAAGACGAAGGATGGAAGCGCCGCCGAGCACCACCGCGGCGATGGCCGGGAGTAGGTAGAGGTCGCCCATCGTGAGGTCTTCCTCCACACTGACTTGCAGCACTCCATCAAAAACTCGCACAGTTCCGTCGCGTCGAAGTAGGGCTGCTTTGATCGCGGCGACGTCCCCTTGATTACCTGTTATGCAGGCCTGGGCTGCCTGCGGTCATCCCGCGCATGCCACCACCGCACGCAGCTGCGCGCCAGCGCCCCGGTGCTGTCCACGCACACACTGCGCATTTTTGATTCCACCGCGTCCAGTGCCAGCGGTGTTTCCGTGCAGGCGAGTACCACGGTGTTTGCGCCACGGGCCAGCAGCGCCTGTACCGCCTGCTCCACCAACTCGCCACCTTCCCGTGCGCGTCCGGCCTTTACCAGGGCGATGGCCGGAAGCACCAACGCCGTCATCTCGGCGTCTTCAGGCAACTTGGGCACGAAGCCCCTGGCTAGCAGGTGCTTGTCAAAGATCTGTGCGGCCAGCGTCGCGCCGGTGGCAATCAGGCCGATGCACGCACCTGGCGCGGCCAAGGTGGCAACCTCATCACACGTGGCGTCAACAATGCTTAGAAACGGCACCGGGCAGCCGTCCAGCAGCTCGGCAAACCAGAAGTGCGCCGTATTGCAAGGCATGGCCAGCGCGATGGCGCCGGCCGCAATCAGCCGGTCGCGTCCTGCCAGCAAGGCCGGAAGCGGCGACTCGCCACCCTGCAAAATTGCCGCCGGCCGGCTCGGTACGCGAGGGTCGGACTGGATCAGCAGCGGGACATGGTTTTCGTCTTGCGCTGCCGGCGTAGCGGCAATTACTTTTGAAAAGAAATCGGCCGTAGCCAGGGGGCCCATGCCGCCCAATATCCCGATCATGGTGGGTTAAAGGGGCGTCAATCCGGCAAAGGCGTCCATGTAGCCATACAGGGCGACGGATCCACCGGTGTGCAGGAAAACCACGTTGTCACCCTGCTTGAAAAACCCTTTGCGGCACAGATCAATCAGGCCTGCCATGCCTTTGCCGGAGTACACCGGGTCCAGCAAAATGCCCTCCAGCCGTGCCATCATCGTCACGGCCTCTACCATGCCGGGGGTCGGCACGCCGTAGCCTGCGCCCACATAGTCGCAGTTGGCTTTCACGCTTTCGCGCGACACGGCGCCAGGAATACCCAGTAATTCGGCGGTTTTGACAGCCAGGTTGTAGACGCTGGTCTCCTGGGCTTCCCGGGGCGCGCGCACGCCGATGCCCAGCACCGGAATCTGGCTGCGGCTGCCCTCGAGACCGGCCACCAGGCCCGCTTGCGTGCCGGCGCTCCCGGTTGCATGCACCACGCAATTCACATTCAGCCCCTGCGTGTTGCACTGGTCCACCAGTTCAAGCGCGCACACCACGTAACCCAGCGCACCTATCGCATTGGAGCCGCCGCCGGGAATGATGTAGGGCTTTTGCCCCTTGGCACGCAGCTCCTCGGCCAGTTTGGCCATGGCCGCGTTCATGTCGGTACCGCCTGGTAGTTCCCGCACATTGGCGCCATACAGGTGGTCCAGAAAAACATTACCGGAGTGCTTGTAATTGTCCTGCATGGAGCCGGTGCGGTCCTCGAGCATGATTTCGCATTTCATGCCCATTTTGGCGGCGATGGCGACAGTCTGCCGTGCATGGTTGGACTGGGTTGCCCCTTGCGTGATGATGGTGTCGGCCTGGTTCTTCACAGCGTCGGCCATCAAGAATTCCAGCTTGCGGGTTTTGTTGCCACCCGTGCCCAGACCGGTGCAGTCGTCGCGTTTGATGTACAGATTCGGGCCGCCCAGCGCTTGGGTCATGCGCGGCATGAACTCCAGCGGTGTCGGTCCGTGGGTGATGCGTACACGGGGGAATTGGGTAAGTTTCATGGGGACTTCTATCGGAGTTGAAATGGGGGTAAGAACTAGGGCGTTGCCGAGGCAATTGCGCTGGCAGCCACGACAATTTTCCCTATCAGAACGCAATCTTCATCAGTGAGGGACAGCGGCGTGCGTATGTCCAGTAACTGGCGCAGTACATGCATTGACCGCGCTGTGGCGGGCTTTTCGCGCAGGTAGTGCCAGTGTTCGTAGTTGCTGGTGAACGCGATGGGTGAGCGCGTGCCAAACCATTTGATGTACAGGCCACGCAATTCGCATTCATGCAAAAAGCGTTCGATCTGAAGCGGTGACAGGTCCAGCGTGAACTGGATGGAGCTTGCTACAAACTCCTCTTTGTCGGAGCGCCGCGGAATGCTCAGGTTGGCGGCCTTGCTGAGTTCCCGTTCCAGAACAGCGTAGATGTGGTTCCAGCGCGCACCGCGATCAGCCAGCATCGCAATTTGCGGCCGCAACAGCGCCGCCGCCAGGTTGGACATGCGCATGCTGAAATTGGGGGTGGTGTATTTCCAGCGTTCAAAAACGTCCGCCCCGGGTTTGAGGATGTGCTGGTCGTACATCATGTAGCAGCCCGACATCAGAATCGCCTGCGCAGCCACGTCGTCGTCATCGGTGACCAGCAAACCGCCTTCTCCGGAATTGATGTGCTTGTAGGTTTGGGCGCTGTAGCAACCCACCTTGCCCCAGGTGCCGGTGTGCTTGCCATCCCACTTGGCGCCCATGGTGTGGGCGCAGTCTTCCACTACAGCAATGCCATGCCGGTCACAAATGTCAAGCACGGCACGCAGGTTGGTGATGTGGCCGCGCATGTGCGACAGCAAAAACACTTTGGCCCCGCTGCTGGCGGCTTTACGTTCCAGGTCCGCCAGGTCGGTCAGATAATCGGCGGTGGTTTCCACCAGCACCGCTGTTGCGCCGGCATGGGCAATAGAGCCAGGCACCGGTGCCAGCGTGAAGGTGCTGGTGAGCACCTTGTCGCCCGGCTTCACACCCAGCGCCTTTAGCGCAATGAACATCGCCGCACCGCACGAGTTGACCGCCACGCAGTATCTGCTGCCGACATAAGCGGCATAGTCCTGCTCCAGCAGCGAAGGCTCAGGGTAGCCCGAGCCCTGCTCGCCATACCGGTGCAGGCGGCCCGAGCGCATCAGGGCAATGGCACGCTCAATCGCTTCTTCAGGAATCGGCTCAGGTGTGCTCAGGTCTTTGCCAAACCACAGTCTGGGAGTACTGTCCGAATCAGGACCTGGCGAGAACGGAGGCCGAGTATCAGAAGTGATCATCACAAATGCACTCCGGAACTGATTACACGATCAAGGAGACACCTGGTTTGCACCGAAGTCATCTCAGCAACCCTTCTAAACTCATGCATCTCGAAAGCTAAAGTTGATGCCCGGCCAGCGTACCGAGCTCAAACGATTCTTGCGGAAAATACTTTTTGAGCCGGATATCGCCGGTTCGTGCATGGCCTTCCATACCTTCCAGGCGTGAAATTCTGGCTGCCACCTGGCCTACTTCGCGGCTGGCAGTTCGGCTCAAACGCTGGTAGGTGACCGTCTTGATGAATTTGCCCACGCTCAAACCACCCGAATAACGCGCGGCGCCACGGGTCGGCAAAATATGGTTGGGGCCGGCACACTTGTCGCCATAGGCCACAGTGGTTTCCTCGCCCAGGAAAAGCGAGCCGTAGTTGCTCAGCCTGGCCAACCACCAGTCAAGATCCTTGGCAAATACCTGCAGATGCTCGGGCGCGTACTGGTCGCTGATTTCAACCATCTCTTCGCGGCTGTCCGCCAGCACGACCTCGCCGTAATCACGCCAGGCCGCGGAAGCCGCATTGCGCGCCAGCTCGGGCAGGGCAGCAATGACAAGCGGCATGAGTTCAATTACCTTCATGCCCAGCGCACGCGACGAGGTGTACAGCCACACCGGGGAGTCCGGGCCATGCTCGGCTTGCCCTGCCAGATCAGCCGCGACCAGGTTCACGTCGGCTGTTTCATCGGCAATGATGGCGGACTCGGTCGGCCCTGCCACCACGTCGATGCCAATGCGGCCAAACAGCGTGCGCTTGGCCTCCGCCACAAAGCGGTTGCCAGGGCCTACGATCACGTCGGCCGGTTTGGAGGAATACAAACCAAAGGCCATCGCGGCGATGCCTTGCACCCCACCCAGGGCCAGAACGGTGTCGGCGCCGCAGAGCCTCATGGTGTGCAAGATGGCCGGGTTTACACCTGCCTCTTTGTGGCCCGGTGACGTGGCCACGATGTTAGGTACGCCGGCCACCTTGGCCGTGCACACACTCATGATGGCCGATGCGGCGTGTGCATAACGCCCACCGGGAACATAACAGCCAGCGGTGTTGACCGGAATCAACTTCTGGCCGGCGATCAACCCGTCGATCAACTCCACTTCAAATTCACGCAGCGAAGCGCGCTGGCGCAGCGCGAAGTCCTTGACCCGTGCATGGGCAAAGGCAATGTCGTCTTTGACGCCCCGCGCCAGGCTGTTGCTGGCCCTGGAAAAATCGGCTTCAGCCACCACGATGCTGCCGTGCCAGCCGTCAAAATCGCGGGCGTAACGCTCTACCGCATCCCTGCCGTTTTGCTGGATGTCGGCCAGCAGGCGTTGAACGGTCTCGGAGGTGGCGCTGTCAATCGCCTCTTGCGCCGGTGTGGCCTTTTTCAGGTATTCAATCGTCATTCGGAGCTTTCAACAAATGGGGCGCAGAAATCACGCCCGGCCTTTCCAAGGCACTACCTTGCGCTCGACCCAGCGCATCAGGTGGTCGAAGGCGTAGGCAATCGCGGCAATCACCACAATGCCCATGATCACCGTGGCGGTCTGCAAAAACTTGGAGGCGGACAGCACCATGTAGCCCAGTCCCGCCGTAGAGGCGACCATTTCGGCCGCCACCAGTGTCGTCCAGCCAAAACCGATACCGATGCGCATGGCGGTGATGATCTCGGGCATGGCAGAAGGCAGGATGACGAGGCGAATCACCTGCCATCGCGTGGCCCCAAACGAGTACGCTGCATGAATCTGCTCGATGGCAGCCGATTTCACGCCGGCCCGCGCGCCCAGTGCGACCGGCGCAAATACCGACAGAAAAATCAGCAGCACCTTGGAGGTTTCATCGATGCCGAACCAGATGATCATCAGGGGCAGATAGGCGAGCGGCGGAATCGGCCGGTAGAACTCGATAGGGGGGTCAAAAATGCCGCGCGCCACCGGGCTCATGCCCATCGCAATACCCAACGGAATGCCAATCAGGCAGGCCAGCAAGAAGGCACCAAAGACCCGGGCGGTGCTGATCCAGGTGTGCTCCCAGAACGAAGTACCTGTGAAACCGTCTCGCAGCAAGGCGGTGAATGAGTCGATCACGGCAAGTGGCGAGGGCAGGAACAGTGGCTTGATCAAGCCCATTTGCGTCACCAGCCACCACAAAAGGATCAGTGCGCTGATCACAACGGCACTGATCACCAGACTGTCGCCCTGGCCTGGCACGCCGTATATCTCGCCCGGCTTGGCCGGTTTGGCGCGCATCACCTGCGCCCACATCCCCGGCTCGACCGAAGCCGCCGCGGCCGGCTGAGCGATGCCGGGCATCGTTGAAGAGGCGGACCCGGGCGGGCGCGCGGCTCCCGCCGCCGGAACGTCAGGAGTGTGCATGGTGCTCTCCTTCCTCGTCTGCAAAGATGATCTTGAGAACTTCCTCGCGCAGTGCGATGAAATCGGCGGACGCCTTGATGGCGCGCGCGTTGCCGGAATCGAAATACAAGCGGCTGAACGGCAGGTCGAAGGTGTGCGAGATGCGCCCGGGGCGCGGCGACATCACCACCAGTTTCGTGCCCATGAAAAGCGCTTCCTCGACACTGTGCGTGATGAAAAAAACCATCTTGCCGGTGTCGCGCCAGATCTTCAGGATCAGCTCCTGCGCGCGTTCCCGTGTCAGCGCGTCCAACGCGCCAAGCGGTTCGTCCATCAGCAGAATGTGCGGGTTGCTGGTCAGTGCGCGGGCAATGCCCACGCGCTGCTGCATGCCACCCGACAACTGGTAGGTTGCCGATTTTTCGAATTGCTCCAGCCCCAACAAGTGGATGAAACCGCGCGCGATTTCTTCGCGCTTGGCACGCGGTTGGTGCTGGATTTTCAGCCCGAAAGCCACGTTGTCCAGTACGTTGAGCCACGGAAGCAGAGCGTGTTTTTGAAACACCACCGAACGGTCCGCGCCGGGGCCGGTAACCCGCTGCCCGCCCAGCGTGATCTCGCCCTGGCTGGGGGCCATAAAGCCGGCGATTAAATTGAGAAGCGTTGATTTGCCACACCCCGATGCACCCAGCGCAACCACAAAATCGCCTTCGCCGATGTTGAGGTTGATGTCCTTCAACGCGTGAACCGTCTTCTTTCCCGGCAACGGGTAAAACACCGATGCGTTGCGGATTGCCAGTTCAGTCATCGCAGGCCTTTGCGTTTAGGTAAATGTCCGGTCGCGACGACAGTCTCGCGCTCCGCCGGCCGGACTTTCAAAGGACGCTCACTTGGCGGCAGCGGCCTTGACGAACTCCACGTTGACGAACTTCGCATAACTGTCCAATGCCGAGGTGATGCGTCCGGCGCCCTTGAGAAAATCAGCCGTGGACTTCATGGATTTCGCGGCACCACCGTTCATCCAGGTGTCCGACACCTGTTCCTGCGCACCCGGATAGGTGGCGCCATCGAGATCGGCAACCGTGTCTTGCGGCGTGCTGCCTACCCGCTTGGCAACGGCCTGGATGGAAGCCGATTCGGCGGTCCATTTGGCCTTGTTTTTGGTGTAGTCCTCGTTGATCTCGTTCATGACCTTGACAAAAGCCACCATCCCGGCCTTGTTCTCCGCGGCGAATTTGTTGTTGACCACCCAGCCGTTGAAAGTGGGGTAGCCTGCCTTGCCAACGTCGCCCGCAGTCGTCATCACCTTGCCGTTGGCGCGCAGCTTGCCCTGCACCGGTTCCCAGATGAACGCGGCGTCAATGGCGTTCTGGCTCCATGCCGCGCCGATCTCGGGTGGTGCCATACCGACTACCTGTACGTCCTTGTCGGACAGGCCGTAGGTCTTCAAGGCACCCATCAGCGAGAAATGTGCGGTGGATCCCACCGGAACCGCAATCTTCTTGCCTTTCAGGTCAGCCGGCTTTTCGATGCCGGAACCATTACGCACCACCAGCGATTCGGAGGCACCAATGGCCTTGCCGATCAGGAACAGCTGGTAGTCCACGCCCTGGCTGGCGCCCGCCGCCAGGGGCACCGAGCCCAGCTCGGAGATCTGGATTGCTCCCGATGCCATAGCCGCGTTGACCTCGGCACCCGAATTGAATTTCCTCCATTCGATGGTCCAGCCGGTGGCTTTCTCAAATCGCCCACCGGCGGCTGCGGCTTCGAACGGTGCCGGGTCACCGAAGTTGCCGATGATGACTTTTTTCTGCGCCCAGGCCTGCCCTGAGACGGCCAGCATGAGTGAGGCGGAGAAGAGTAGCGATTTGGCGATGTGCTTCATGTTGATCGAGCTCCAGTGTGATGGTGTTTTGCATGTGACTCGAGATGTGCGCGCGAGTCTTCACAAATAGTATTCACATCGACGCAGCGCTGATAGGGCCAAAATAGACTATCTTTAGTGCCAGAATGGAATTTTTCGGCGGAATCAAGGGAATACCCTTGACCTGGCTGTGTACGTCTGCCGGACCAACACTGCCATGGTGCGGCGCGCTCCAGGATTTGTCAGCTCTTTTGCAAGGGAAATGTATGCGCAGCAGACAGGAGATCACAGATATCTGGGTCAAGCTTTTCCCGCGCTTCTCCGGCAGCAGCGGCACGCTGCAGGGCCGGGTCAGGGAAATGATGGTCCACAGCATCCTGGTGGGACTGATCCCGTCTGACGCAGCCATTCCGCCCAGCCGCGCGCTGGCGCAGGCTCTCGGCATTTCACGCAACACGGTGTCCCTTGCGCTTCAGATGCTGGTTGACAAGGGATTTCTGGTGTCGCGTGAGCGCAGCGGTCTTTTTGTAAGCCGCGACATCGTGCTGGGTCAAGCAAGCCATGCTGTCCAGGCGGCATCGCCAGGCGCGGTGCTCGACTGGGCGTCCAGGCTGACTTCAAGCCTGGGGCAGCAGCGAAACATCAACAAGCCCGCCAACTGGCAAGACTTTCGCTATCCTTTTGTGTATGGGCAGTTCGACGCAAGCTTGATGCCGCTCAAGGACTGGCGTGACTGCGCGCAGCAATCGCTGCTTGTTCCCGCCGTAAAAAAATGGTCACAGGACTTTATTGATCGTGACTACGATCCGCTGGTGGACCAGATTCTCCATCGCCTTCTGCCGGCGCGCGGCATCCTTGCCAGGCGCGAAGAGATCCTTGTCACCGCAGGAGCACAGATGGCCTGCTACATGCTGGCCACGGTGTTGCTGGATCAGGATACCGTGGTGGGCATTGAGGATCCGGGTTATCCGGATGCGCGAAACAATTTCAGGTTGCGCAGCGGACAAGTCCGCCCACTGCCAATCGACGCGGACGGGCTGATGGTTTCGCGAAGTTTGGGGCAGTGCGCCTATGCCTACGTAACGCCCAGCCATCAGTGCCCAACAGGTGTCACGATGCCGCTGCATCGCAGGCAGGCTATTCTTGAGATTGCGCGCAAGAAGAACGTGGTGCTGTTCGAGGACGACCATGAAAGCGAGTTGAATTTTTCCGGTAGGCCCTTGCCCGCCCTAAAAAGCCTCGACGCCGACGGACGGGTGATTTATCTTGGCAGTCTTTCAAAAACGCTGGCGCACGGTTTGCGGCTGGGTTTCATCGTCGGGCCGGCCGAACTGATCCGGGAGTTGCGCGCGCTCAGGCGGTTGATCCTCAGGCACGTGCCAACCAACAATGCGCATATTGCGAGCCTCTTTATTGCGCAGGGGCACCATGACGCGTTTATACGCAAGCTCAATGTGACATACCGGGAACGCCGGGCCCTCTTGATGGGCGCGCTTGGTCGGTACCTGCCCGAGTACAAGCTGAGCCCCTCGCTGGGCGGATCTGGCGCATGGGTTCGCGGACCGAGCGGTGTGAATGCAACCGATCTGGCCAAACGCTGCGAAGCTCGCGGCGTGTTGATCGAGCCAGGTGCGGTTTTCTTCAACAGGCCATCCATTGCGACCCAGTCATTCTTCCGAATGGGTTATTCGGCAATACCTGGCAGTTTGATTGAAGCGGGTGTCAAAGAGTTGATGCTGGAGACCAGGCCCCACGGGCTAGGTCCTGATTGAGGACGCGTGGGCTGTCCTGGGATGGTCCGAGAAAAAGAAGTGGGGGCTGGGGCAGAGGCGGGTTTGCTGAGTTTTTGGCACGCTCAGCCGATCTTCATCCGAGCGCGATACACACCGGAAGTTGCGGCGATGAACAGGCTGCAAAGATCGGCATCTCCCACGTGAAGTTCGCCGCCCTCCGAAGAGGTGGACCTACCCTATGCTGAGTGCCGCTTGCACGGTGACACGTTCAGGGCGAGGCAGGCAAGACCCACGAGTTTGAGGACCCTGGCCCTTGCTCCTTCATTCGGAATGCCGCTTGCCGCGCCCGTAGACCAGCAGCATCGCAATAATCACGACGCCGTAGATCAGATGGCGGCCGAATTCCTCGATCTGCATCACGGACAGGATGGACTGCAGCAGCGTGATCAGGATGACGCCGGCCACGGTACCGATGTAGTTGCCGCGGCCGCCCAGGATCGACGTGCCGCCCAGCACCACAGCGGCGATGGCCGGCAGCAGGTAGGGGTCACCCATGGCCTGGGCCGCCTTGCTGGCGTACCCGGCCAGCAACACGCCACCAAACGCCGACAAGCCGCCGGCCAGCGCAAACGTCGCCAGCACGACGGCACGGGTGCGCGCGCCCGAGAGGTAGGCCGCGCGCTCCCGGTTGCCGATGGCGTACACCACCCGGCCGAAAACAGTGCGTGTGAGCAGGAAAACCGCCCCGGCACCTACCACCGCCCACACCAGCAGCGCATTCGGGATGCCGAACAGGTCGTGGCCGGTGGCGATGAAACGCATCGCCGGTGACGATGCGTCCTGCGGAGAAAAACCGCCGGTGTGCACCACCATCAGGCCCTGGGCAACGGCGTTCACCGACAAGGTGACGATCATCGACGGTATGCGCAGGAAGGCCACGCCAAAACCGTTCACCAGCCCCAGTGCGACACCGCAGCCTATGCCGATGGGAATCGCCAGCGCCGTGCCCAACGGCCCCCAGCCCGTGGCCGCCGTTGCCATCATGCCGCCCACGGCAACCACCCAAGGCACCGACAAGTCGATCTGGCCCAGCAGGATGACAAACATCGCCCCGGTCGCGATAACGCCCAGGAAGGAAGCCACCTTGAGTTGCTGCAGCAGGTACTCGGGCGACAGGAAACTGCTCGAATACAGGCTGCCCAGCAGCAACAGCAGCACGATGCAGGCAAACGCCGACAGAATGGCCGGGTCGGCACGGCGGCGCACGGCACCCCATAACCCGCCGCTAGCCATACAGGTCGAGCCGGTTGCGCACACGCAGCAGCCGCAGTGATCCCAGGCATACCGCCGCCGATAACACCACGCCCTGGAACAGCGGCTGCCACAAGGGCTCGAGGTTGAACACGAACAGCAGGTCGCCGATGGTGCGGAACATCAGCGCGCCGAAGATCGCGCCGACCGCACTGCCCGAGCCGCCGAACAGCGACACCCCGCCC
>JANLPN010000361.1:0-5184 GCA_031367285.1 Betaproteobacteria bacterium
GCGCGACAATCATCTTGTCCGGTCGTAATCGAATATTCGTCGCACCCAGCGCAACACGTCATTGGCCGTGGTCGGCGCACCGCGTTTGACGACCGATTGCAGCATCGCATCGATGTGGCGCGGCTCGACGTTTTCCAGCGCCAGCTTGCCGATATTTGGCTTGATGTGCTTCACGATTCGGCTGCGCACAATGTTCGGGTGTTTCCACTTTCCCATAACCATGCGCTCGAAATATTCGTCGGCCGATCTTGCGACCGTCATGCAGTTTTGTGCTGCCTCGATCTTCGCCAGCGCTTCGGTTTTGCGCTCCTGTTTTTCGCCGGCCACATCGTGCCCCAGTGTCACCTTGGCGCGTAGCTCCTTGGCTGCCTGCCGGGCGATAGACAGCGTCAAGTCGCTGTAGCTGCCCAGGTTCATGACACGCGGCTTGCCGGCAAAGCGGTAACGAAACTTCCAGGTCGGCGAATTGGTGTCCCTGCGCCATGCCAGGACCAGTCCTTCGCCGTCCGATCTGCCTTCGAATCGCTCGCCCGATCTGATCCAACCCCGGATCGTTACGTCGCTCAACTTGCCCATCTCGCCATCCTCCCGATGTGTACCCGGAAATTTGTGCCAGGAAGGCTCCTGGTACACACGCGGGTACACAAATATTATGGGATGGGGTGGGATGCCCTTCAACCCCAATAAACGCCAAACCCGCATGGATATTGGGCTTACGGGGTGCATGGGGGTGGCAAGAGACCCCCTGAAACCCTACTCTATGTTCTGCACCTGCTCGCGCATCTGCTCGATCGACACCTTCATGTCCACCGCGATATTGGTCAACGCCAGCGCGGCGGACTTGGAGCCCATGGTGTTGGCTTCGCGGTGCAGTTCCTGGATCAGGAAGTCGAGCCGTTTCCCGATCTCGCCGCCCTTGGTGATAAGCCGCTCCAGCTCGTCCAGGTGTGAACCGAGCCGGGTGATCTCTTCGGCCACGTCGATACGGATGGCAAAGGCGGTGGCTTCCGTGAGAGCCCGGTCCTGGACGGCTTCGGTGGCAACCGTCCCCTGCGCCGCGGACATGGCTTCCTTCCAGCGCTCGATAAAACGCTGGCGCTGCTGCAGCACCAGTTGCGGCACCAGGGGCAGTGCCTGTTGCGCCAGTTTGCGTATTTCCGCAGTCTTCACCATCAGCGCGCTGGCCAGGCGAGCGCCTTCGCGTTTGCGCGCGGCCAGAAGCTCCTTCAGCGCTTTTTCGGCCAGCGGAACCACGTCCTCGCTCCAGTCGCGTGCGCTGGCTTGCTCCGTGGCGGCGAGGCGCAGCACATCGGCTACGCGCAGGGGCTGGACATCGGGCATCCAGGCGCGTACGTTGTCCTGCACGGCGTTGAGCCTTTGCAGCAGCCGCGCCGAAGGCTCCACCACCGGGCTGGCCGAGCCGGACTCGATGGATACCCGGACTTCGACCTTGCCTCGTTTTAGCTGGGAACCCAGCAAGTCGCGCAAAACCGGCTCAAATTGGCGCAGTTCTTCGGGCAGGCGAAAGGACAGATCCAGAAAACGGCTGTTGACAGACCGGATTTCCAGCCCAAGCAGGCTGCCCGAGCCGGCTTTTGACTCGGGTGTTGTCGGGCTGCCGGCGGCACTGGATTGCACCGCCGCGTACCCGGTCATACTGTAAACTGGCATGAAGTAATTTCTAGGCTATGGGAACGTTCCCGGGAAGAACCGGGCGTCACCGGTTCCGGGGCGTGGGCCGCAACTATTTTCTAAGGTATGTCCAAGGTCAAACCCGCTGCGCTACCGCCGGATACCGTGATTGGCGGTTACCGCATTATCCGCAAAGTGGCGGCAGGTGGTTTTGGCCTCGTGTATCTGGCGCTGGATTCCGAAGGGCAGCAGGTAGCGGTCAAGGAATATCTGCCGTCTTCGCTGGCTTCGCGTTCGCCGGGTGAGATGGCGCCGCAGGTGCCGCCGGAAAAACTCTCGCTGTACCGGCTTGGGCTCAAGAGTTTCTTTGAAGAGGGCCGCTCGCTGGCACAGATTTCGCATCCGTCGGTCGTGAGCGTGATGAACTTCTTCCGCGAAAACGAGACGGTCTACATGGTGATGAACTACCTGGAAGGCGCGGCGCTGCAGGATTTCATCATTACGGCGCGCGACCAGAAGCAGCAAAAGGTGTTTCGCGAGTCCACCATCCGCTCCCTGTTCGACGAAATCCTGCGCGGGCTGCGTATTGTTCACCAGCACAAGATGCTGCATCTGGACATCAAGCCGGCCAATATATTCATCACCGACGACAACAAGTCGGTGCTGATTGATTTTGGTGCCGCGCGCGAGGTGCTGAGCAAGGAAGGCAATTTCATCCGCCCCATGTACACGCCCGGGTTTGCCGCGCCCGAGATGTACCGGCGCGACTCGTCCATGGGCCCGTGGACCGACATCTATGCGATCGGCGCCTGCATTTACGCGTGTATGCAGGGTTACCCGCCCAACGAAGCGCCGCAACGGCTCGAAAAAGACCGCATCGCCACCGCCTTGACGCGTTTGCGGGGTGTGTACTCAGACAACCTGATCGAGGTGGTCGAGTGGTGCATGGCGCTGGACCCCTTGTCGCGCCCGCAATCGGTGTTTGCGCTGCAAAAGGAGCTCAGCCGCGAGGGTGAGCGGCGGTACACCAAACTCTCCGTGGCCGAGAAGGTGCGGTTACAGTTCGACACCATGGTGACCGATACCAAGAAAAGCTCCAAGAGCCCCGCCAGCTCCGTGGTCAAACCAAAATGAAATTCTCAGTCTTCCAGGTCAGTCGCAAAGGTGGTCGCCAGCAAAACGAGGACCGCATGGGCTACAGCTATACGCGCAGCTCGGGCATCCTGCTGTTGGCCGATGGCATGGGCGGGCACCCCGAGGGCGAGGTTGCAGCGCAACTGACCCTGCAGGCGATGTCGGCGCTGTACCAGAAGCAGGCCAACCCGGAGATCCCCGACGTAATCGCGTTCCTGAACTCGGCCATCATGGCGGCACACCGCCAGATCATCAAATACGCGATTGAAAAAGGCATGCTGGACACGCCGCGCACCACGGTGGTGGCAGCCGTAGTGCAGGACGGCCACGCGACCTGGGCGCACTGCGGCGATTCGCGGCTGTATCTGGTGCGCGCCGGCCAGTTGGTGACCCGAACCCGCGACCATTCCTACATGGAACAACCACCCCATGGCCACTCGCCGTCCAAGTCGTCCGAGCGCTTGAACCGGAATATCCTGTTCACCTGCCTGGGTTCGCCCACCAAACCCGTATTCGACGTTACCGGCCCCATCCCTTTGCAGCAGGGTGACAAGATCATGCTGTGTTCCGACGGTTTGTGGGGCAGCCTGTCAGACGCCGATATCGTGCGCCAACTCAGTTCCAAGCCGGTTGGGCAGGCCGTGCCCGACCTGGTGGAGAGCGCGTTGCAAACAGCGGGTGCAAGCAGCGACAACGTCACAGCCATTGCGCTTGAATGGGAGACCCCGGACGAGTTCGAGTCCACCAAGGGCAGCGTGTCAACCGACCAGATCAACGAAGGCGTTTTTGCCAGCACGGTCCAGTCCGGCGGCCTGGTGGGCGGCGACGACGATCTGGACGACGCGGCCATAGAACGCTCGATTGCCGAGATCAACGAAGCCATCCGGCGCTCCGCGGCCAAGCGGCGCTAAAATTCCCCGGGAGCGGCCGCCAGGCGGCACTCCATCACCTTTCAGGAATCCACAGTGAGCAACTATCAACGCAGCGGCGGACGTGCCGCGGACCAGATGCGGCACGTCCGTTTTACGCGCGGCTATACCGTACACGCCGAGGGCTCGGTGCTGGTGGAGTTTGGCGCCACCAAGGTGTTGTGTACGGCGTCGGTCGAAGAGAAGGTTCCCGGCCACAAACGCGGCAGCGGCGAGGGCTGGGTGACGGCCGAATACGGCATGTTGCCGCGCGCCACCCATACGCGCGGCGACCGGGAGGCCGCGCGCGGCAAACAGAGCGGGCGCACCCAGGAAATCCAGCGCCTGATCGGCCGGTCGTTGCGCGCGGTGTTCGATCTGAAGAAGCTCGGCGAGCGGACGATCCAGCTGGACTGCGACGTATTGCAGGCCGACGGAGGTACGCGTACTGCCAGCATTACCGGTGCCTACGTTGCCGCGCACGACGCGGTGAGCAAACTTATTGCCGCCGGCAAGTTGGCGGCTTCGCCCTTGCTGGGGTCTGTGGCCGCGATCTCGGTGGGTATCGTACAGGGCACCCCGTTGCTGGACCTGGAATACACCGAAGACTCGGCCTGCGATACCGACATGAATGTGGTCATGACCGGCGCCGGGCATTTCGTCGAGGTGCAGGGAACGGCCGAGGGCGCGGCATTTTCCCGGCGTGAAATGGACGCCTTGCTGGCCCTGGCCGAAAAGGGCATTGGTGAATTGATGCTGATGCAACGCCAGGCGCTCGCCGCCTGAGCCGCAACCGTGGCCGTTTGCCGGAGTTCGCCATGACGCCCAAGATCGTGCTTGCATCCAACAACCGCGGCAAGCTGGATGAGCTGCAGGCGATGCTTGAGCCTTTGGGGTTCGAGCTGATCTGCCAGGTCGATCTTGGCATCCCCGAAGCACCGGAACCGTACCGCACCTTCGTGGAAAACGCGCTGAGCAAGGCGCGCCACGCTGCGCAGCTCAGTGGCTTGCCGGCACTGGCCGATGACGCCGGCCTTTGCGTGGATGCCTTCGGGGGTTTGCCCGGTGTGGACACGGCGTTTTACGCCACCCGGTTCGGCTACCCCAAGGGTGAGGACAACAATGTGCGTGCCTTGCTGGAACAGATGCAGGATGTGGACAACCGCCGTGCGGCGCTGGTGTCCACGCTGGTGGCCTTGCGCAGCGCCGACGATCCCGAACCGCTGATCGCCGTAGGCCGTGCCTGCGGTGAAATTGCACGCGCGCCCGCAGGCACACACGGCTTCGGCTTTGACCCGGTGATGTGGATTTCCGAGTTTGGCCAGACTTTTGCGCAGTTGCCGGTGGAAGTAAAAAATGCCAACAGCCACCGCGGGCGCGCGGCGCGCATCATGGTGGACATGATCCGCGAACGCTGGGCATAAGATGAAGCACCCTCGTTGGGTCTCACTGCGTGTAGCCGTGCCGCGGTGTCACTGCCAGAGGCAGCGCCTCTTCGCAGCCGTCCACG
>JANLPN010000425.1:0-5122 GCA_031367285.1 Betaproteobacteria bacterium
TTTGTGGCTGAACGCGGGCACAACACCCGCGGTGAAGACGTGGTGTGGGTGGATTACGACGCTGCCGTGTCGATGCACCGTGTGTTGACCACCAACCCGAAAGAACGCCGGCTGGAGCGCCTGGCGACGCCGACGGTCGCCGATAACCGCATTTCCTCCGGCTGCATCAATGTGCCTGCGGCATTTTATGAATCCAGAATCCGTCCGATCTTTGCCGCGCACCGCGCGCTGGTCTACGTGTTGCCGGAGGTCAAGTCGTTAGAGCAGGTATTTGGTTCCTACGACGTGGCGGCGCGCTCCCGGCGCACCGCCGGTACCGCGCGTTAGCCGTTGCAACCGCGGCGCGAACGACATGGCTACCGCAGACGCACTGCAGCGCTACAAGGCCAAGCGCAACTTTGCCGTCACGCCGGAGCCCGGCCACAACGGCGAGGCCGGTAAAGTCGGCGCCCGCCTGGCGTTTGTGATTCAAAAACACTGGGCCAGCAGTCTGCACTACGATCTGCGGCTGGAGCTCGATGGCAGCATGAAAAGCTGGGCCGTGCCCAAGGGCCCGAGCTTCGACCCCAAGGACAAACGCATGGCGGTCCAGGTTGAAGACCATCCGCTCTCGTATGCGTCGTTTGAGGGAACGATACCTGCCCGCCAATACGGCGCTGGCAAAGTCATAGTTTGGGACAAGGGCTTCTGGCAGCCGGCCACGGACCCACACGCGGCTTACCTTGACGGCAACCTGAAGTTCGAACTGTTTGGTCATAAGCTGCACGGCAAATGGGTGTTGGTGCGCATCAAGGGCAAAAGCGAAAAGCAGCAGCCCTGGTTGCTGATCAAGGAAAAGGACGCGTTTGCGCGGCCCTCGGTCGAGTTCAGCGTGGTGGACGAGTTGCCGGACAGCGTGCAGGACCTCGTCACACTACCGGCACATAGATTGCCGGCCGCCGCACCAGATGCCCTGGCCGGCGCGCGCCGCGCAGCCCTGCCCGCGCTGCTGGCACCCCAACTCGCAACATTGGCCACCAGTCCACCGGCCGACCCGCAGGACTGGGTGTTCGAAATCAAGTTCGACGGCTACCGCATACTGACGCGTGTAGACGGCGCTAAGGTGCAGTGCTTCACCCGCAGCGGACACGACTGGAGCGAAAAACTGGGTTCCCTGCACGCAGCCCTGGCCGGTCTTGGGCTCCCCAACGGCTGGTACGACGGCGAGATCGTCGTCGCCAACCCCGACGGCTTGCCGGATTTCGGTGCACTGCAGGCCGCATTTGACGGCCAACGGACCGACCACATCATCCTGTACCTGTTCGACCTGCCGTTTTTCCAGGGCCGGGATCTGCGCGCCATGCCGCTCGATGCCCGTCGCGCGTTGCTGCAACAGACGCTGGAAAAGATTGCCGGCGACCGCTTGCGCTTCAGCGACGAATTTAATGCCGATGCACGCAGCCTGATGCTGTCGGCCTGCAAAATGGGGCTGGAAGGAATGGTCGCAAAACGCCGGGATTCGCGTTATATATCCGGCCGGTCCGCCGATTGGATCAAGCTTAAATGCAAGCAACGCCAGGAGTTCGTCATCGGTGGCTATACCGATCCGCAAGGGGCACGTACCGGCTTCGGTGCATTGCTTCTGGGAGTGTTCGACGCGCAGGGCCAACTGCAGTACGCGGGCAATGTTGGCACCGGCTTCAAGCAGCGCACACTGGCCGGCATCACCAAGAAGCTGGATGCGCTTACCATGCGCACGAGCCCGTTCGCAGCGGGCTCAGCCATCGAAGGCAAGCCGCACTGGGTTCAACCCGAGTTGGTGGCGGAGGTGTCGTTCGGCGAATGGACCAGCCGCGGCCACCTGCGACACGCGGTCTTCCACGCGCTGCGCTCCGACAAACCAGCTACGTCTATCGTGAGTGAAGAAGCGGCCGTGGCGCCGCCGCCGCGCCAGCCGCGAGTGCCGGCGCGCGCGCACTCGCCCGCCTTGCCGGACAGCCTGGCCATCACCCATCCGGAGCGCATGATCGACGCTGCTACCGGGATCACCAAGATCGAGCTGGTGCGGTATTACCGGCTGGTCGGCGAGCTGATGATGGAGCACCTGCTGGGCCGCCCGGTGTCGCTGCTGCGGGCGCCGGCCGGTGTGGGCGGCGCGGTGTTTTTCCAGAAACATCTGGACAGCGAAAAGCTGGCCGGTATCCGCGTCCTCGACCCGGCACTGGACGCCGGCCACGCGGCCATGATCGCGGTGGAGAACCCGAGCGGACTGCTCGCGGCAGCGCAACGCAATGTGATCGAGTTCCACACCCACAATGGCCTTGCCAAGGCGTTCACGCGTCCCGACCGCATGGTGTTTGACCTGGACCCCGGCGAAGGCGTGGCGTGGCAACAGGTGCAGGAGGCGGCACAACTGGTGCACGCGTTCCTGGCGCAGCTTGGCCTGACCGCGTTCTTGAAGACCAGCGGAGGCAAAGGCCTGCACATCGTGGTGCCGGTGCGCAAGATGCACTCCTGGGACACCGTCAAGCGCTTCTCGCAGGACATCGTGTCGCACCTGGCAAGCACCATTCCGCAGCGTCTGGTGGCGCGCAGCGGGCCGCGGAACCGGGTGGGAAAAATCTTTATCGACTATTTGCGAAACGGCAAGGGCGCAACCACGGTCTGCGCCTGGTCGGCACGCGCACGGCCCGGCCTGGGTATTTCGGTGCCGCTGGCGTGGGATGAGCTGGCGGGCTTGCGCGGCAGCGACCACTGGAATGTGCGCTCAGCCCATGAACGGCTGGCCACCGGCAATACACCCTGGGACGGCTACCGCAAAGCGGCATGCAGCCTGACCGCCGCCATGGCCATCCTGAACTGACTTTTTTAAAAGGAGACGGTATGCCACGTGTGATCTGGAAGGGCGCCATCAGCTTCGGGCTGGTGCATGTGCCGGTCGCCCTGTACCCCGCGTCGCAGGAAGTCGGGGTGGACTTCGACTGGCTCGACAAGCGGACCATGGACCCGGTCGGCTACAAACGCGTCAACAAACGCACCGGCAAGGAAATCGCGGCCGACGACATCGTCAAGGGCATCAAGCTTGACGACGGCGACTACGTGGTGCTGGGCGAAGACGAAATCAAGGCTGCCTTTCCGCGCAGCACACAGACGATTGAGATCGAAGCTTTTGTGAAAGCCAGCGAGATCGCGTTTGTGCTGCTGGAGCGCCCCTATTACCTGGAGCCGATCGGCAAGGGCGAACGTGTGTACGCGCTGCTGCGCGAATCCATGCTGCAGGCCGGCGTGATAGGCATTGCGCGCGTGGTGATGCACAGCAAGGAGCACCTGGCGGCACTGATTCCTTCGCCCACGGCACTGGTGCTGAACACCATCCGATGGGCAACTGAAATCCGCCCGACCAGTGAATTGAAGCTGCCCGCGACCGGCTCGGCGGGTGCGGCGCTGAAACCGGGCGAGCTGAAGATGGCGGCCCAGCTGATTTCCGAAATGACCGCACCCTGGAAGGCCGACGCTTACCGCGATACCTTTGCCGCCGCAATCGATGCACTGGTCAAGCAAAAGACCGCCGCCGGCCAGACCGAACACGTCACACCGTTGGAAGATGCGCCGGAGTCGGCCGGCGCCTCCAACGTGGTGGACCTGACCGAGTTGCTCGCAAAGAGCCTTGCCAAACGGAAACCGGGGCACAAGCCGGATGCCGCTGCCAGTCCCGTTGAAACCGCCGCTCCGGCGAAGAAGACCGCGCCAAAGCGGGCTGCCGGAAAGCGCGCGTGAGCAAGGCTTGTACGGCAATTTTCAAATATCAGCACTGCTCCGTGCGCGCGCGCACAGACAGGCTCTGCTGATTCGCCTATCGTTCACTGCCCACTTGGGTCTACTAAATTTTTTCACTGGAGCACCTCATGGAAAACCCGACAACATCTCCCACACCTTTTAACGCCGGCAACGGCATGTCAGACGGGCTGGTAACACACGCCGCGGTCAATATGCATGGAGCAGTCAACAAGGTGGCCGCATCCGCCAATGAAGCGGCGGGCGCCGTCAAGCCGGCCATTGCACGAGTTGCAGAAATCGCCCATCAAACCGTCGATAAAGTCGCCGATGCAACTGCACCGACCGCCGCCTGGCTGGCGCGACAGGGGGAAAATCTGCAAACTACCCAGCGCAACGCGGTCGCCGATGCGCGTGTGTACATTACGGCAAACCCGTGGCAATCACTTGGGGTCGCGCTTGCAGCGGGCTTTTTGATCGGGCGATTAGCGCGTTGATCGACAAACGCGGCCTAGCCGAAGTGTTGCTGCCTGCGACACCACTTCCGCGCATCGGGCGGTGCGCGCCCTATCAGGCCAGTTGGCCCTTCAACTCCAGCTTGCGCGCGGCCATGCGCGCGCCCAGCGCCACCATATCGAGCTTGCTGGCGCGGGCCTTGGGAAACATTTCTTCATGTTCCTCCTTGACATGGTGCTTCACATATTCGCCAAGTACCTTGATCTTTGCGTCGTACGTCTCGCCATCGGGTTGCATGCCCTTGACCTGGGCCATCAAGTCCTTCATGGTGGCCTGCTCCACAATTGCCTCAGGTACCAGCACCTTGTCTTTCAGGGCCTGCTTGACGGCCGGATAAAAAATCTCTTCCTCGACCTGCGCATGCACCGAAAGCTCGCTGCAAATCTGCGCCACCAGCTTCATTTTCCGGGCGGCGGAGCGCGTAATCGCGTATTCCGCAAACAGGCCGGCGACCAGCTTATGGTCGGCGCGCAGCAGCGCTATTGCTTCCAGGGGTTTGGATTTGCTGCCTTTGGCGGACGCTGACTTGGCGGGAGTTGCCATGGTGGTGTTTCCTTTCGTGATGGAGTAAAAAAACAGGAGGCGGATGGTCACGCGACGCCGAGCCGATTACCGTGTTCGCGGCAGTTGGCGCGCGCCATAAAGTGTGTCTCTAGCACTCGCCAAGGTCTGTGCGCTTGCGCACGGATAAAGAAATTCTCCTGCCTCGTTCACCCAAGGCAATAACCGCGGACCGTCGCGTTGCCCGCGCCGCTTGCAAGACCGCGGGCATATCGGAATCAAGCAAATCCACGGGCTTGCTTTCAGCTAGGTCGGGGTGGGGGCTGGCGAACCAATACGCCACCTCCGCTGA
>JANLPN010000591.1:0-11154 GCA_031367285.1 Betaproteobacteria bacterium
CAGACAGATTGGCCTTGATCTGGTCCTGCGCCGATGTCCTGTCCGCCTGGGCACTGGTGGGGTCCAGCTCCACCAGCGGCTGGCCGGCACTGACGTGGTCGCCGTCTTTGACCAGCACGGCCTTGACGACGCTGCGCTCCAATGGCTGGACCACTTTGGTACGTTCGCTCACCACGATACGGCCCGGCGCCACGGCCACAATGTCCACCTGGCCCAGAACCGCCCACAACAGCGCGGCAACGAACAGGGCCATGATGGCAAACGCCAGGCGGCGCGGCGCCGGATGTACGGGCGTGTCCTGCAGGCTCAAGGCGGCCGGTAAAAATGCGGTTTCATCGCCCAGGCGCCGGGGCCCGGCAAGTTCCTTGCGATGCTCCCAGCTAACGCCCAGGATCGCCTTGTAGCGCGCCAGCAATTCGATGAACGGGTGGCGCATTGAACGGGCCGGGCTTGAACTATTTTCCATCGCCCGCCCCGTCCATCGGCTGCCCGCCTTCCTGCAGTTTCCACAGGCTTGCGTACAAACCGCGCGGGTGGCCCCGCAACACATCGTGGGTACCCGACTCCACAATGCGCCCTTTGTCCAGCACGATGATGCGCTGGCAGCCGCGCACCGAGCTCAGGCGGTGGGCAATCACCAGCACCGTGCGCTGGTGGCAGATACGCGCCATATTGCACTGGATGACGGACTCGCTTTCGTAGTCCAGCGCGCTGGTCGCTTCGTCAAATATCAGCACCCGGGGGTTGGTGAACAGGGCACGCGCAATGGCAATGCGCTGGCGTTGGCCGCCGCTCAGGGAACTGCCCTGTTCGCCAACCAGCGTGTCGTAGCCCTGTGGCATCTCACTGATGAAGTCGTGTGCACCCGCAAGTTGCGCCACCTCGATCACCGCCTCCAGCGGTGCCGCCGGGTCGGTGATGGCGATGTTCTCGCGCACGCTGCGGTTGAACAGCAGGTTCTCCTGCAACACTACCCCAATTTGCCGGCGCAGTTGCGCGGCGTCTATCAGGCTGATGTCGATGCCATCCACCAGCAGCCGTCCGCCCTGCGGGGTGTAGAGCCGCTGAACCAGCTTGGCCAGCGTGCTTTTGCCCGAGCCGGAGCGGCCTACGATGCCGATCACTTCGCCAGGCGCGATGTCCAGGGAGATTGCGTTCAACACCGGCGCACTGTCCGGGCGGTAACTGAACACAATCTGATCGAGCGTGATGCGCCCTTTGAGGGGCGGCAGCTGGGCCGCGTTGCTGGGTGGCACTTCGGTGCGGGTGTTCAATATGTCGCCCAGCCGGGCCACCGAGATGCCGGTTTGCTGGAAGTCGGTCCACAGCTGCGCCATGCGCATGATGGGCTGGGCCACGCGCTGGGCGAACATGTTGAAGGCCACGAACTGGCCGACCGTGAGTTCGTTGTTCATCACCAGCCGCGCGCCGTACCACAGCGTGGCCGCATTGACGAGTTTGCCGATCAGGTTGACGCCTTCGTGCGCAACACTGGCCAGGTTCTGCGTTCTGAAGCTGGCCGACACATAGGCCGCCAGTTGCTGGTCCCAGCGCCGGCCAAAGGCGGGCTCCAGCGCCGTGGCCTTGACGGTCTGGATGCCGGTGACGGTCTCTACCAGCATGGCCTGGTTCTCCGCGCCACGCGCGAATTTCTCGTCCAGGCGCCGGCGCAACACGGGCACTACGGCCAGGCTGAGTGCAAAGTACAACGGCAGGCTCACCAGCACGATCAGGGTCAGCGGCACGCTGTAGAGCAACATCACCGCGATAAAGACCACGGAGAACAGCACGTCCAGCGCCACGGTCAGTGCATTGCCGGTCAGAAAGCCGCGGATGTTCTCCAGCTCACGCACCCGGGCCACCGAGTCGCCCACGCGGCGTGCCTGAAAATAGGCCAGCGGCAGTTGCACCAGGTGGCGGAACAGCCGTGCCCCAAGCTCCACGTCGATACGGCTGGTGGTGTGGCTGAACACATAGGCCCGCAGCGTGGTGAGCACGCTTTCGAACACCAGCACGATGACCAGCCCGATGACCAGCACGTCCAGGGTGGTCATGCCTTTGTGGACCAGCACTTTGTCCATCACCACCTGAAAAAACAGCGGGCTGACCAGGGCAAAAAGTTGCAACATGCCCGAGATCAGCAGCACTTCGCCCAGCAGTGCCCGGTACTTGACCAGCGCCGGGATGAACCAGGAAAAGTCGAACCGCGCCAGTTCACCGGTCAGGCTGGCGCGGCTGGCAAGCAGTATGAGTTGCCCGCTCCACTGGGCGGCAAATACATCGATGGGCTCAATCGTTGGGCCGATGCCGTGCGCCGCCGTGCCAACACCTGACGCGGCCCCCGCGTCCGCGGTGGCGTGCGAAGCGGACAGCAAGACGCGTTTGCCATCACACTGGGCCAGGACGACGACACGCGGTAGCCTGTCAGTTGCCGCCTCATTGCCAGAGCGCATTAACGCCAGTGCCGGCAGTGGCATGAGTGCCAGACGCTCAACCGTGCTGTGTACCAGTTTGGCCTTGAGGCCGAGCTGTCGCGCGCCACGCAACAGGTCGTCCGTGCCGGGCTCGGTGCCGGGTGGTAAACCCAATTGGTGCGCCAGTGCAGCAGGGTCCGCGGCAATGTGATGGAACCGGGCTACGGCACACAAGGCCGACAAGGAGCCGCCGGCCGGCGTGGGGGAAGAGGGCTTGCGTGCCAACCCCATGGCTGCCGCTGGCGCAATAGCTTCAAACGGGGACGCCGCAACTCCCATTAGTGTTCGCCCCCGCCCTTGCCTTGGTGTTTGGACTAACCGCAATACCTTGTAACAAGATACTACGGTCGCCCCTGCCCCAGGTCAACCAGCGTCCTCCTTTGTGAGGATGAACCCGCCCTCAAAGGGTAGGGAATTCGGGTAAACACCTATCGGACTGCGCCCGTCCTCAGCGTCACCCCTCGGTACGGAACTGATCAATAGGTCTCCAGATGCAGCCGCCCCTCCTGCTTGAGCGCCGGCCCCACCACATCCCACACCAGCCCGGCCTGCTGGGCCGCGTCGCGCAGGGCCAGCAGCACGCCCTCTTCCATGCTTTTCAGGCCGCAGACGTAGAAGCAGGTGTTGCTGTCCTTCAGCAGCGCGGCCAGGTCGGGCGCGCGGTCACGCATCACGTCCTGCACATAACGCTTGAGCTGCCCCGGCGTGCGCGAGAAAGCCAGGTTGATATCGATAAAGTCCTTGGGCAGGTTTTGCAGCGGCCCAAAGTAGGGCAGATCCTCCTTGGTGCGGGCGCCGAAGAACAGCATGAGTTTCCCGCCCTCGAACTTGCCCGTTGCACGCAGGCGCCGGCGCCACTCGGTCATGGCGCGCATGGGGGCACTGCCGGTGCCGGTGCAGATCATCACGATGTTGGAGCGCGGGTGGTTGGGCATTAAAAAGCTGGCGCCAAACGGGCCTATTACCTGCACCTTGTCGCCAATTTGCAGGTCGCACATGTAGTTGGAGCCTACGCCGCGCACCGGCTGGCCCTGGTGGTCTTGCAGCACGCGTTTTATGGTGAGCGACAGGTTGTTGTAGCCGGGCCGCTCGCCGTTGCGCGGGCTGGCCACCGAATACTGGCGGGCGTGGTGGGGGCGGCCACCGGCGTCGGTGCCCGGCGGGATGATGCCTATCGACTGCCCCTCCAGCACCGGGAACGGCATGGCGCCAAAGTCGAGCACGATGTGGTGGGTGTCGTATTCGCGCCCCACCTCGGTCACGCGCACATTGCCGGTCACCGTGGCCACGATCACCTTCTCCGCCGCCCTGGGGCCATAAAGGTTGGTGTAGGCATGGGCGGCCGACCAGGGCGGCACGGTGGCGCAGTAAGGTGCGCTGCTGAAGGGCGCGCTGCCATCTGCTGCCGCGGCTGGCGCTGCCACCGCAGGCGCCTCGGCGTGCAGGGCGTCCGGCGCCACGCCTTCGGCAGCCAGCTGCTCCGCAGTCAACTCGGCGGGCAGTTCGTCCCAGGTGAGCTGCTCGGTAATGGGGTAGGCCATCACCCTGGGCAGGGTCCGCCAGTTGTCTATCGAGCCGGTGGGGCACGGCGAAATGCATGCCATACACAGGTTGCATTTGTCGGCGTCCACCACGTAGTTGCGGTCATCGTGCGTGATGGCCTGCACCGGGCAGGTGGCCTCGCAGGTGTTGCAGCGTATGCAGATCTCGGGGTCGATGAGGTGCTGCTTGATGACTTGTGCTTCGGCCATGTCCATGGTTGTCTCCAGACTGGAATCTGATTGTGCATAAACGCGTAGCGGAAGCCGGCGTGTTGACCGGCTGGCGCCCAGCGCCGGTCCGCTCCGACACGCCGAGTTATCGCTGCGGCAAAGCCGTCCGCGATAACCTCAGTTGAAGCGCACGTACTCGAAGTCCACCGGCTGGCGGTTGATGCCCATCACCGGCGGCGCAATCCAGCCGGCAAACTTGCCGGGCTCCACCACCCGGCCCATCAGCGACGCGACAAAGGCAAAGTCTTCGGGCGTGGGCAGCCACTTTGCCTTGTTCGCAGTCCATTCGGCCTCGTTCACCACGCGCCCCTCGGGCGACATTTTTACGCCGGTCAGCGCGCCGATCTGGCGGTTAAAGGCCTTGTGCGGCACCACCAGGCGCGTAGGGATGCCGGCTTTCTCCAGCACCTTGTTCCAGCGGCCCACACCGGCCACCGAGTCCTTGATAAAGTCGTCGCGCAGCACTTCGTTCAACGCGTTGAGCATGGGCACCTCTTTCTCTTGCAGTTGCCCGTTCTGTACCTCCAGCACCTTGTAGGTCTGGCCTTTCAGGATGTGGTCGTCGGTGCGTTTGCCTTCCTCGTAGCGGCCTTTCAGGCCCGAGCTGTAGAAGATGGCGGCATTGCTGGACTGGTCGGCGCCGAACAGGTCGATGGTCACGCTGTAGTGGAAGTTCAGGTAGCGCTGTACCGTGCCCAGATCGATGGCGCCGGCGGCGCGCACTTTTGAGGCGTCATCGGTCTTGAGTTCGTTCATCACCTGGGCGGTGCGCTGCAATACGCGCGACACGCCGCTTTCGCCCACGAACATGTGGTGCGCTTCTTCGGTCAGCATGAACTTGGTGGTGCGCGCCAGCGGGTCGAAGGCGCTTTCGGCCAGGGCCGCCAGCTGGAACTTGCCGTCGCGGTCGGTGAAGTAGGTAAACATGAAGAAGGCCAACCAATCGGGCGTCTTCTCGTTGAAGGCGCCCAGGATGCGCGGGTTGTTCTGGTCGCCCGAGCTGCGCTGCAGCAGCGCCTCGGCTTCTTCGCGGCCGTCACGGCCAAAGTGTTTGTGCAGTAGGTAGACCATGGCCCACAGGTGGCGCCCCTCCTCCACGTTGATCTGGAACAGGTTGCGCAAGTCGTACATGCTGGGCGCGGTCAGCCCCAGGTGGCGCTGCTGCTCCACCGAGGCAGGCTCCGTGTCGCCCTGGGTCACGATGATGCGGCGCAGGTTGGCCCGGTGTTCGCCGGGCACGTCCTGCCACACCTTCTCGCCCTTGTGGTCGCCAAAATGGACTTCCCGCTCCGCCGACCCCGGGTTCAAAAAGATGCCCCAGCGGTAGTCGCGCATCTTCACGTGGCCAAACTGCGCCCAGCCCTGCGGGTCGACACTCACGGCGGTACGCAGATAGACGTCGTAGTTGGTCGAGTTATCCGGCCCCACGTCGTCCCACCAGTTGATGAAATTGGGCTGCCATCCCTCCAGCGCACGCTGCAAGGTGCGGTCTTCGCCCAGGTTCACGTTGTTGGGGATTTTTTCGCTGTAGTTGATGGTGGACATAAAGATCTCCTGAAAAATGGAATTGGTTTTTTGTATTGGGTGAGTGGGTCAGCCGCTCACACCCGGTTCCAGTCGAAAGCGGCCTTCTCGCCTTTGCCGTACACCTTGAGCGCACCCTTCTCGCCGACCGCGTTGGGGCGTTGGAAAATCCAGTTCTGCCAGGCGGTGAGGCGACCGAAGATACGTGTGACCATGGTCTCCGGCCCGTTGAAGCGCAGGTTCGCCTCCAGGCCGGTCAAAGCATCGGGCGACATGGCCACGCGTTCCTCAATGGCAATGCGCAGTTCGTCGGCCCAGTCGATGTCATCCGGATTCGCCGTGACCAGGCCAAGTGCAAAAGCCGCATCGGCGTCCAGCGGTTTGCCAGCCTTGGCGCGCACGGCCTCCAGCGCCGGCTGCTCGTCGTAAAAGCGCCGGCCCAGGCGGCTCTGGCCGGTGGCCATCGGGTAGAGGCCTAAGTTGGTGTCGGCCACAGTGACCTTGGGCGCGCGGGTTTCGTCGTCGGGCAAGGCAAGCTGGTAGCTGCGGTCGCAGGCCAGGGCAAGCTCAAGAAAAGTACCGGCAAAACACGAACCCTCGTCGATCACCGCAAACAGGCTGCGCGACGATACGTCGAACCGGCTCAGAGTGCGCCGCAGCAGGCCGATCGTCTCGCGCACCAGCCAGTGGCCTTTGTGCGCCAGCAACGTGGCGTCCATGGCCAGCACGGCGGCCGCATCACCTTCGGTCTTGATCAGCCAGGTGCCGATGTCGAGCTCGTTGGTGCGCATGGACAGGATGGCGTCTTCAAGCTCGCGCGCCATTTGCAGCGGGTACCAGGCAGCACCCGCTGCTTCAATGGCCGCGATATCGGCCGGCTGTGCACCTGCGGGCCCCTTGACCGTAAAGGTGGCTGTGCGTTTGACGCGGTCCATCCCGACGCCGACGTGGCCGTAACGCAAGGCATCCGCTTCGACATTGCGTTGCAGCGGCGTAAGCACCACACCCTTGGCGCCTGCCGGGCGATCACTGAGGGCCGCCAGCTGCATCGCACGCTCCTGAACCTTCTGGGCAAACACCTGGGGCTTGGCAATGTCGTCCACCAGGCGCCAGTCCTTGGCCTTCTGGCCGCGCACGCCTTCCACGCTGGTGCAGAAGATGTCGGCCAGGTCGTGGCGCACATGGCGCTTGTCGGTCACACGGGTCAGGCCGCCGGTCCCCGGCAATACGCCCAGCAGCGGCACTTCGGGCAAGCTGACCGCCGACGACCGGTCATCGACCAGGATGATTTCGTCGCAGGCCAAGGCCATTTCGTAGCCGCCGCCGGCGCAGGCGCCGTTGACCGCGGCCAGGAACTTCAGCCCGCTGTATTTGGAGGAGTCTTCCAGCCCGTTGCGAGTTTCGTTGGTGAACTTGCAGAAGTTCACCTTCCAGGCGTGGCTGCTGACACCCAGCATGAAGATATTGGCCCCCGAGCAGAACACACGGTCCTTGGCACTCGTGACCACCACGGTGCGCACTTCGGGATGCTCGAAACGGATGCGGTTGACGGCGTCGTTCAACTCCACGTCCACGCCCAGGTCGTAGCTGTTGAGCTTGAGCTTGTAGCCGGGCCGCAGGCCGGCGTTTTCGTCAAAGTCTGCTTTCAGCGTGGCAATGGCGCCGTCGAAGGCGAGTTTCCAGTGTTTGTACTGGGACGGATGGGTCTGGTAATCGACCGGGTTCGGACTGCTCATTTGTCGTTCTCCTCAAATACGCAAAGCCGCCTCGGCTCTGCTTGAATACATGCATCATAATGCATGTATTTACAAACCGTCAATGACTTCTTGATGAATTTGCAAAATAATTCATTTCTTGCGCGCCAGCGCCTGCCGAACCATCCCCCGCAACGCCAAAAAGGTCTGCTCCAATGGCTGGGCACTGGTATCCAGCGTGAATTGGGCCTTGGAATAAAACGCGGCGCGGCCGGCAAGAATGTTCTTCAAGTCCTGCATGGCCTCTTTGCTCGCAGCCATTGGGCGCAGATCACCTTGCGCGGTGACGCGCTTCAGGTGGTCCTCCGGTTCGGCCCGCAGCCACACCGTGAAGCAGTGGGACAGCAACTGGTTGAAGGTGGCGGCGTCCGACACCAGGCCGCCTGGCGTCGCAATAATCGCCTCGGGGTAAATCTGTATCGCTTCCTCCATGGCACGGCGTTCATACCTGCGGTAGGCGTTAACGCCGTACAAGGCCTGTATCTCCGCCACGCTGCAGCCGGCGAACTTCTCGATCTCGCGGCTCAGTTCGACAAACGGAAAGCCCAGGTCCTCGGCCAGCATCTGGCCCAGCGCCGACTTGCCGGCGCCGCGCAGGCCTATCAGCGCGACGCGGGAGCCGCGCGCCCCACTGCCACCGCCCGTGCCCAGCATCTCGCTCACGGCGACACGCACGCGCTGCAGGGTCGCCTCGTCCCGCTGCTCCAGCAACTCCCGGATCATCAGCCACTCGGGCGACGACGTGGTCACGTCACCTACCAACTCACCCAGGGAGCACTGCAACGCGCCCGCCACCTGTAGCAGCACCAGCACGGAAGCGTTTCCCACGCCGTATTCCATATTGGCCAGGTGGCGCTCGGACACATCGGCAGCCAGGGCAAGCGCCTTGCGCGTCATGCCGCGACGGGCACGCAAGGAGCGCACACGCTCTCCCAAGGCCAGTAAGAAGGGATGCTTGTCATCGCTTGGCGTGCCTTCTGCCATCTCCGATTTGTGCAATATAGTGCTTGACATGAAATTGGGTTCGGTTTATCGTTCACACGCAGAATAATTCATATTCTGACCACGCGCAAGCAGGCAATGCCTTCTAGTGGATGCTTCACGCAGCGCAATAAAAGAGGAGAGAGCCATGACAACAAGCCACCACGTGCCGCCGCCCGGGGAGTACTTCAACTTTGCGCAACACCTGCTGGAGCGCAATCGCGGGCACACCGCCAAGACCGCCTACTTAGACGACCAGGGCAGCATGGGTTACGGCGCACTGTTCGACCGTATTCGCCGCCTGGCCGCCGCATTGCTGACCTCGGGCCTGCGCCGCGAAGAACGCGTGCTGCTGTTGATGCACGACTGCAACGACTGGCCGGTGAGTTTCCTGGGTGCGTTGTACGCCGGCATCGTGCCTGTTGCGGTGAACACGCTACTGACTGCGGACGACTACGCCTTCATGCTGCGTAACAGCCGCGCGCAGGCGGCGCTTGTGTCCGATGCCCTGCTGCCCACCTTGCAGGCGGCCATGGCGCAAGGCGGCAACGAAGTCAAAACCGTGCTGGTCTCGCGCCCGTCCGGCGTACTGCCTGCCAACGCGGTTGCGCTAGAAGACCTGATAACGCGGCATGCGCCACTTGCCGAGCCGGCCACCACCGGGCCGGATGACCCGGGTTTCTGGCTCTATTCCTCAGGCTCCACCGGCAGGCCCAAAGCCACCTTGCACAGCCATGCCAACCCCTACTGGACGGCCGAACTCTACGGTACGCCGGTTCTGGGCCTGGGTGCACAGGATGTGTGTTTTTCGGCCGCCAAATTGTTTTTTGCCTATGGCCTGGGCAATGCGCTGACGTTCCCACTGAGCGTGGGCGCCACCACCATCCTGATGGCCGAACGTCCGACGCCGGATGCCACTTTCAAGCGCTGGCGCGGCGGCATCGGCGCCACCCAGCCCACCGTTTTCTTCGGCGCTCCCACCGGGTTCGCCGGCATGCTGGCCTCCCCCGCCCTGCCCGCCAGACACGAGGTGGCCCTGCGCCTGGCTTCCTCGGCCGGCGAGGCCCTGCCGTCCGAGCTGGGCGAACGCTTCACGGCCCACTACGGTGTGGAAATCATCGACGGCATCGGCTCCACCGAGATGCTGCATATCTTCCTGTCCAACCGCCCGGGCAAAGTGCGTTATGGCACGACGGGGTGGCCGGTACCGGGCTACGAGATCGAGCTGCGCGGTGAAGACGGCCGCCCCGCCGCGGACGGCGAAACCGGCGACCTGTTCATCAACGGCCCGAGCGCGGCATTGATGTACTGGGGCAACCGCAAGAAATCCTGCGAAACCTTCCAGGGCGCGTGGACCAAAAGCGGGGACAAATACGTTCGCAATACCGACGGTAGCTACACCTACTCCGGGCGCAGCGACGACATGCTCAAGGTAAGCGGCGTCTACGTGTCGCCGTTCGAGGTGGAAGCCACGCTGGTGCAGCACGCGGCGGTGCTGGAAGCCGCCGTGATCGGTGTGCCGGACGCCGATGGGCTGACCAAGACCAAGGCTTTTGTGGTCCTTAAATCCGGCGCACAGGCCAGCGAGGCCGAGCTGAAGGCATTTGTGAAGGAGCGGTTGGCACCCTATAAATACCCGCGTCAGATCGAGTTTGTCGCCGAGTTGCCCAAGACGGCCACCGGCAAGATCCAGCGCTTCAAGCTGCGCGAGCGCGAGGCCACGCATCAGGCCTGACCCCGCCGGCGATGTACGTGGAAATCAGCGTGTGCCGCGCGACCGCCAAATCATCCACACCGACACCACTACGATCCCGCAAAAACACAGGAAAGACCAGTTGGCTATCGACCCGCCCAGAAAGGTCCAGTCGATCTTGGTGCAGTCGCCGCCGCCGCGAAAAATCATGGGAATGGCGCGCTGCAGCGGGAAGTTTTCTATCATGCCGTACAGGTCGCGCCCGCAGGACGATATGTCGGGCGGATACCACTGCAGCCAGCTCTGGCGGGCCGCCACAAAGGCGCCCAGGGCAGCCAGCACGATCAGCAGCAGGGCACCGGTTATATGGGCACCCCGGCCCCGCGTGGCGGCGGTAAGGCCGGCAAACAAGGCCACCAGCACCAGCGCATAACGCTGCACGATACACATGGGGCACGGCTCCAGGCCCACCACATGCTGCAGATACAGGCCATACGCCAGCAGCCCGATACATCCGACACAGACCACCAGCAGGGTCTGGCGCACACTCAATCGACTCAACATTAGCGCTCCAAAGTTATAACCAGCCCATTTGACACCAGAACGGCCAACTGGTTTCCAAAATGCAGCGACAATTTCATCCTGCCCGAACGACACGCCGCCTCAAAGCCGGGCGCCCCTTTGGGGGGCCGGCGCAGGCGTCTTCGCGGCACCATTCATCAAGTCATCACAAGGACGAATCTCATGGCACGTATGGTTCAATGCATCAAGCTGGGCAAGGAGGCTGAGGGCCTGGACTTCCCGCCTTATCCCGGCGAGCTCGGCAAACGCCTGTGGGAAAGCGTCAGCAAGGAAGCCTGGGCCGCCTGGCTCAAGCACCAGACCATGCTGGTCAACGAGAACCGGCTCAACCTGGCAGATGCGCGGGCCCGCCAATACCTGGCGCGGCAGATGGA
>JANLPN010000476.1:0-3138 GCA_031367285.1 Betaproteobacteria bacterium
CCCGCCGATCAGCGTCAAGGCCGTCCATCGGACGTGCAATGCAGGAAGACTGATCCACGCACCATGCCACCAATCGGCTACGCCTGCCAAAGCCTGCCCTGGTGAGGTTTTTCGCGACACTTGCGTCAACGGCCGCGTGCATAATCAAAATGAAAGTGAACGTCTCGTGTGGCTGGTCGTTTGCGATCATTCACATTCAACGCCGAACACTGCAGTTCAGCAAGCGTGTCTTACACAGGATGGGCAATATGACTTCGGTTCACCATCGACTCGGTTTTGCGTCGGCGCGGTCTTTGTTCTGGACCCCCCTGGCCCTGTTGTGCCTGTTGATGGCCGCGCCGCACAACGCACTTGCTGACGTTGCCAGCGAACTGAACGCTGCAGCGCGCCAGCATCTGGCTGGCGGTTTCGAATCGGCCCTCGCGCATTGGGACCAGGCAAGGCGGGACGCGCAAGCGGCTGGTGATGCCAACGCCGAGGCGCGAGCGCAGCTTGGCGCGGCCCGCACCTACCTTGCTATGGGGCGGGCGCCGCTGGCCACACAGCGACTTGAGAGTGCACACAAACTGGCCACAGCGCTTGGAAACCAGGCCCTGCTGGGGCCGATCTCCGCCGCACTGGGCAGCGCCCTGCTGCTGGCCGGCGAGCCGGCTAAGGCCCGTGTGACCCTGGAGCAGGCGATCGCCCTGGGGCGCAACGGAAGTGACCAGGATGTGATCGCGCAGAGCGCCAACGACCTGGCGCGGCTCGAAGCAGAGGCGGGCAATACCGCCCTGGCTGCGGATCTCTACCGGCAAGGCATGGCCAGCGCGCGCATCAGCGGCAACCCGGCACTGGCAGCCACTGCTGCGGTCAATCTGGCGCGTCTGCCTCTGCCAGACGGGGATCGGTTGCAGGCATTGACCAGCGCGCAGCAGTTGGTGTGGGCGTTGCCGCCCTCGCATATTCGTGCAATGACACTGGTCAGTGTGGGGCGGTTGCGTGGCGATACGCCGGACCCTGCCGGTGCGCCGGGGGCCTCCCGCCGACAGGCCGCCGGGGATTTCGATGAGGCCGCGGCCACCGCCCGACAGATCGATGACCAGCGGGTCCTGAGCTACGCCCTGGGCTACAAGGGTGCCATGGTCGAACCCAACGACCCGGTCCTGGCGCTGGACCTGACGCGCCAGGCCGCACGTGCAGCGCTGCAGGCCAACGCGCTGGAGAGCCTCTATCGCTGGGAGTGGCAGGCGGGCCGATTGTTGCGCCAACTCGGCGACGAGGACGCTGCACTTGTGGCTTACCGTGTCGCGGCCAGCACGCTTGAACGAATTCGCCCGGACCTCGCCGCCAGCGGCACGGGCGACTTCCGTGCCAAGGCGAGCCCTGTATACCTGGGTGTGGCAGACCTGCTGATTCGCCGCGCGGAACGCGCCGCCAAACCGGAAGCCGCGCAGGCTGATCTGCTGGAGGCGCGCCGGACCATGGAGGCGCTCAAGAGCGCCGAACTGGAGGACTACTTCCAGGACGACTGCGTCGCCTCGCTCAAGTCCAAGACCAGCGGTATCGACGCTCTGGCACCCCACACGGCGGCGATTTACCCCATCGTCCTGCCGGACCGGCTGGCCATTCTGGTGACTTTCCCGGACGGCCTGCGCGAATATTCGAGCCCGGTCGGGGCACAGAGGCTCGAAGCCGAAACTCGTGCCATGCGCCAGACGCTGGAAAAGCGCATGACCCGCGAGTACCTGAAACACGCGCGCCAGTTGTATGACTGGGTGGTGCGCCCGGCCTTGGCGGACCTGGAGCGCGCGGGCGTCAAGACCCTGGTTTTCATTCCGGATGGCGCGCTGCGAACCATTCCCCTGGCCGCCCTCAGCGATGGCAAGCAATTCCTGATCGAGCGCTTCGCTGTGGCCACCTCTCCGGGGCTGACGCTGACCGACCCGCGCCCCTTGGCGGCTGCTACGCCCAAGGTGTTGATGGCCGGCCTGACGGAGTCCGTTCAGGGGTTTGCGGCACTGCCTGGCGTCAAGACCGAAATAAGCAACATCTCGTCACTGCTGCCCGGTACCGAACTGCTGGACCAGGCATTCCAGTCAACGCGTTTTCGCAGCGACCTCGCGTCTTACCCCTACACGATCGTGCATGTGGCATCGCATGGCGAGTTTGGCCCCAGTGCCCAGTCAACATTCCTGCTAACGCATGACGGCAAGATCAACCTGAACGAACTCGAAGGCATTCTGGGCGGCACCAACTACCGCGACCAGCCAGTGCAACTGCTGGTGCTCAGCGCCTGCGAGACGGCCGCCGGCGACGACCGTTCGGCAATGGGCCTGGCAGGCATCGCGGTCAAGGCGGGCGCACGCAGCGCGCTGGCCACCTTGTGGTCGGTGAGTGATGTGGCCTCAACCCAACTGGTCAGCGACTTCTACCGCGAACTCGGCCAGGGCCGGGACTCCAAGGCCGAGGCCTTGCGCAAAGCGCAACTCGCGCTGATGGCCGACCGCCGTTATCGTCATCCCTACTACTGGAGCCCGTTCCTGATGATCGGCAACTGGCTGTAATGCTGGGCCGGGGGCCCCAGCCTCACATCAGTTCAGAAGTCGGCGCGGACCAACAGATGCCAGCCACGGTCCTGCAGGGATTGGCTGGGGTTGACGACGTTTCGCCCCGCGAAGGTACCTGCCCGATAGATCTCTGCGTGCAACCCGGGAGACGGGTCGTAGCGCAAGCCCACGCCGGCGCTACTGAGGGTTGTCGGTGCGTCGGTGGGGCGCCCCTTGTACCAGGCGCCACCCATGTCGATGAATGGCGCGACCTGCAGCAGCGCGGTGCCGTCCTGGCCACGCATGATGGGTACCCGTACCTCGACCGACGTGGCGAAGCCGTAGTCGCGCACCAGCTGGTTCGTCCGAAACCCACGCACCGTGCGCATCCCGCCGACCGCGAACTGCTCGAGGGGCAGCAGCGGCTTGTTGCTCAATTGTCCGTCGAAGCGAAACACCAGCTGGCTGTCGGTCTTGCCAAGCCGACGGGCGTGCTGGAACTGCCCCAGCCATCCTACGAACTTGCCATTGGGAACGCCGCTGCCCAGGTTAGTGGCCCCGAAAGCCCCAACCCCCAAGCTGAATGTCGAGCGGATCGCGGTCACCTGGG
>JANLPN010000505.1:0-16627 GCA_031367285.1 Betaproteobacteria bacterium
GATCGCTTCGATAGCGCCGCGAAAGGTCTCGGCCAGGTTGCCGGCGGACTGCACCGCCAGCGCGACGCAGGCGGCGCTGAAGAAGGTGTTGGGCCAGCCGAACAACTCGGGCCAGACGTAGTTGACCCACAGCGCCTGCAGCGGCTACCCGTTGCAGACCGCGCTCCAGCGCACCGAGGTAGGTGTCGACCACCGGCTTGATGAAGGCATTGACCAGCACATCGCGAAAACCCAGCCTGGTGATCAGGCCGACGCGGGCGCCGGTGCGCGTCGGCAGCGCATGGGTGGCCACGGTGAACGCGTGCACCATGCGGTCGATGACCCCCGGGCGCAACACGCCGGCGCCGACCATCTGGGCCACGCCGTCGAGGATGGCCCGACTGATCGTGGAAGGCCAGGGCGTGGCGGTGTTGCCCGTCGAGCTGATGCGGGCCGAGATCGACAGCGGCGCGATCCGCGTGCTGAACGCCCGCCCCGCCGTGGCCGCCGGTACCATGGCCGTGGCCTACAGCGGGCCGGTGCATCGCTACCGCGTGCTGATCCGCATGATCATCAAAGCGCTAAATGAAAGCCGGCTGATGGGGCCGCTGTGACTTTATTTAATACCCCGACCACAGTTCCCGAGCTTGGAACCTTGCCAAACGCCATCATGACCCAGACCGGAGCAAGCGGGGCATCCAGCGCACCTATCAGCGCCGTATCGGCAACCGCAGGCATTTTTCCAGCCAGGCATGCTGCCGGTCAGATTTTCACAGGCCACTGGTCGTACAACTTCACACCCAGTTTGTCGCCCCATAGCTCTATTTGTGCCGCAGTACCCACATGTGTGGCCAGTGCTGCCGCGCCGCGTAAATACCCCAGCGCCACGCAGGCGTTTGCCCTGGGGCTCCAGCCCGCTGACGAAATCTCGCCCACCGCCTCGCCGTCCACCATGATGGCCTCGCCGCCCCATACGTAGGCGTCGGCCGAGTCGAGCACCAGCGTAACGAGCTTCTTGCGCAGCGGCTGGCCCTGGCGCTCCCGCAAGGCGCGCTGGCCGATAAACGGGCTGGTCTTGCCCAGCTTGACCGCCACCATCATGCCGGCCTCATACGGTGTTTCATCCGGGCCGAGTTCCGCACCCCAGGCGCGCCGGCCCATCTCGATACGCAAGGCGTCCAGCGCGAAGTAGCCGGCATCGCGCAGTCCTAGATCAGCCCCGGCCTCCATCAATGCCAGGTACACATGGCGCGCCATCTCCACCGGCACGTAGAGCTCGAAGCCGGGGCCGCCCACGTAGCTCATACGCGCGGCGCGCACTCTCGCAAGACCAAGGTCTATGAGTTTGGTCCACGAGAACTTGAGCCCCGCACCCGACAGGTCGTCCGGGCTGACGCGTGCCAGCAGTTCCGCTGCCTTGGGCCCCATGACCGACAGCGTGCAAACCAGAGCCGAGATGTCGGTCAATACCGCGTGTTCGCTGGACTCTATGTGGCGCGAAATCCAGTCGAAGTCGCGCACGGTCTGGCCGGAACCGGTGACGATCAGGAAGCGGTCGCCAAAGCGGTCGGGCGTTTGCCGGATGACGGTGAGGTCGCTCTCGAAGCCGCCGCGTTCGTTGAGCATGGCGGTGTACACCATCTTGTCGACAGGCACGTCCATCTCATTGGCGCACAGGCGCTGCAGCACCGCCAGTGCATCGCGGCCATGCAACTGGAGTTTGGAGAAAGAGCTCTGGTCGTACAAAGCCACGGTTTCGCGCGTGGCCATCTGCTCTTCGATCACCCACTTCAGCCAATGCGGCTTGCCCAGCGTATGCCCGGGGACCACAGCGCTGCCGGGGCGGAAATAGTTGACGCGTTCCCAGCCGTTTTTGCTGCCGAATTCCGCACCCTTGGCGGCCAGCTGGTCATACAGCGGCGAGGTACGCAGCGGCCGAGCGGTTTCCAGCTCCTGGCGTGGCCAGCGCATCGCGTAATGCAGGCCCAGGGTCTCGGCAGTTCGTTCGAACAGGGCCTTGCGGTTGCCGGTAAACGGGCCAAAGCGGCGTATGTCCACGTCCCACAAGTCCGAGCTCGGCTCGCCACCGACAATCCATTCGGCGATCAGCCGCCCCGCCCCGCCGGAGTTGGCAATACCCGCCGAATTGAAACCGGCGCACACAAAATAGTTGCGCAGTTCCGGCGCTTCGCCCAGGATGAAGTTGCCGTCAGGCGTAAAACTTTCCGGCCCGTTGAGCAGCATCTTGATCTCGGCCGTTTCCAGGCAGGGCGTGCGGTGGATCGCGTTGTTCATGAGCGGCTCGAACTGGTCCCAGTCTTCGCCCAGCAATTCGAACTGGAAGCTGGCCGGGATGGGATCGACCTTCCACGGTTTGGCCACCGGCTCGAACCCGCCCATCACCAGGCCGCCGACTTCTTCCTTGTAGTAGATAAAGCCGTCCGGGTCGCGCATCACCGGCAGCATGGGGTGAACGCCGGTTATCTTGCCGGTCACGATGTAGAAGTGTTCTGCGGAGTAGAGCGGGACGTTGACGCCCGCAAGGCGGCCAAACTGGCGCGCCCATTGGCCGGCGCAATTCACCACGACTTCGCAACGCACATCTCCCTGCGCCGTTCGTACACCTACGGCTTTGCCGTGTTCGACGATGACTCCGGTCACCTCCACGCCTTCGTGGATGGCCACGCCCCGGTTGCGGGCACCCTTGGCCAGCGACATGCACAGATCCGCCGGGTTGGCCTTGCCGTCCCCCGGCAGCCACAGGCCGCCCTGCAGATCGTCGGTGCGCAGTATCGGGTAGCGCTCGCCGGCTTCCTGCGCGGAGATCACATGGCATTCAACACCAAAGCTGTTGGCCATGGTGGCCTGCTTGCGCAGCACCTGCATGCGTTCCGGCGTGCTGGCCACATTGACGCTGCCGCATTGCTTCCAGCCGGTAGCCAAACCGGTCTCGGCTTCCAGCGAGGCATACAGGCCGATGCCGTATTTGCTCATCACGGTCATGTTGCGATTCGGCCGCATCTGGCCCACCAGCCCGGCCGCGTGCCAGGTGGTGCCGCTGGTAAGTTTGCCCTGCTCCAGCAGCAGCACGTCGGTGCGGCCCATCTTGGCCAGGTGGTAGGCGGTGGAGCAGCCGGCAATGCCACCGCCCACGATGATGGTCTGTGCATGTGTTGGCAAAGCCATGGTGAGCCCTCGTGACTAAATTGATTCACAGAAGCAATTCTCCGTCGGGCCGTCCCAAGGCTCACGAAGTGCGGCGAAGCCAAAATTCGCCCCCTCGGGGGGCAGCGCAGTACTTGCGTCATTGGCCCTCGCCGATGCCGGGGCAGTGACAAGCCCCGGGCTGGGCGGAAGCTCGGAACGCAAGGGGGCCACTTTATGCCAACCGAAGCGCCATCACCCCGGCCAGGATGATGCCGGTGCCTATCAGTCGCCGCGTGGTGAAGACTTCCTTGAGAAACCAGACGCCCATCAGCGCCGCGAACAACACCGAAGTTTCGCGCAACGCGGCCACAGTGGCCACGGGCGCGCGTGTCATGGCCCACAGCGCCACGCCGTAGGAGCCCATGGAGGCCACCGCGCCGCCTAATGCGAGCGGCCAGCGCAGGCGAACATAGGGCAACACGACCGCACTGCGCTGGCGCAGGAAAACGATCAGCGCGAACGGCCAGCCGTCGAGCAGGAACAGCGTGGCCACATATTGCATGGCGTTGCCGGAAGCGCGCACCCCGAGGCCGTCCGCCACGGTGTACAGCGCAATGATGACGGCGTTGGCCAGCGCAAACCAGACCGCCTTGGGCGCGTCGAATGCATGTTGGCTCAGGCCCAGTGTGAGCACGCCCGCGCTGATGCCGAACACGCCGACCCAGGCCAGCGGCGCCAGGGTTTCCCCCAGCGTGAAGCTGGCCGACAGCGCCACCAGCAGCGGCGCCGTGCCACGCATGAGTGGATAGGTGAGCCCCAGATCGCCGTGCCGGTATGCGCCGCTGAGCGCGGTGTAGTAGCCGATATGGATCACGATAGACGCCAGGATGTAGGGCCAGGCCGCCACTGGTGGCCAGCCGAGCAAGGCCACCAACGGGATGGCGACGACCGAGCCCAGCAGGTGAATGAGCGCGGTGTCCAGCGTCTTGTTGCTGCTGGATTTGATGAGTGCATTCCACAGCGCATGCAGCAAGGCTCCGGCAAGCACAGCGGCAACTACCGGCCAGGTCAGCACCATGGATTTTTCATATTGCGGCAGTCCTTGTTTTTGACAGTAGAGAATACAGGCAGTACATCATGGCCCAAGCGCAAGCGCGCCAAATAAAGTTCCATGCAACACAGCCCCCGCAACGATGGCCCCTGGTTCAACAGCCGCTCACTGGAAAGTTTGACGGACCCCGGCACCTGGGACCGGGGCCTTGCGCTCTACATCAGCCAACATGTGCTGAGCCTCGATGTCGAGCCCATGGGCGATGGCTGGTTGCTGCTCGGTGAAGTCCTGGGCAGCAAGCGCCAGGCCTATGAAGTGAGCATCGATCTGAACCTGACGCATGATGGACGGGTAGCCGTCTGGGACAGCGAGTGCGAATGCCAGGTGGGTACCCAGTGCAAACACGGTGTGGCGCTGATGCTCAAGGCGGCGCAACAGGGCTTGCGGCTGATGAACCGTACGGTAGCCGACCGCATCCCCATCGTCCCGCCGGCCGCCGTGTCCACACCTGAGCAGATTGAAGCCGCGCGCCTTGCTTTGAGCGCACATGCCGAACAGACCGCCCGTGCCCGGGCGCAAACACAACTGCTGCGCTGGCTGCAAGACCTGGAACGTGCCGTTGGTGCGGCACCCTCCGCGGACCGGGCAAGCCCTGGCTCGGGCGGCTCCGCAAGCAAAGAGAAGGTCGAGCATTACCTGTATTTGCTCTCGGTGGCGGGGGCGGGCGGCGCCAAGCGCCAGCTGATGATGGAAGCGGTGGTGTCGAGCCGCAAAAAAGACGGTGCCTGGGCCAAACCCAAGGTTCTGCGCATGGCGCCTTATCGGGGGCAGCCGGCATACGACCAGGCCAGTGAATTGGACCACGAGGTGTTGCAGCTCATCAGTGCCATGCCAAATGCCAATCGGTATGCCTACACCCATGTAGCGGGCGTCAGCGGCATGCCACAGGGGCGGGCCGGCCAGTTTGCATTGGAGCAGGCAGCGAGCACGGGCCGGCTGTTCATAAAGAGCAGCCAGGGGTTGCCCGGCCTCGCGGTCCGCTGGGGCGCGCCGCAAGCGCTGCAATGGGAGTGGCACGAAGTCAGCAGCACCAAAGAAGCGGAGTCCGGCTGGGTGTTGCGCGCCAAGGCGGCAGACGGCCAGGCCAGCTTGTGCCAGAACCACCCGCCGCTTTACCTGGACACCGTGCAAGGTCTGTGTGGCCTGGTACAGACCGACGGCATACCCGCAGCCCGGTTGGCCGTGTTGTTCGACGCGCCACCACTCAAAGCCTCGGCGCTGCAAGACCACCAGGTTGCGCTGATGCAAAGCCTGGGCAAATTGCCTCCACCACCGGTGCTGCAGGCGCTCACTACATTGCGAGACATCACACCCACGGCTTGCCTGTACTTGTGGCCGGTGCCCGAGTTGGAAATCGCGCGCAAAGGGCTGGTTCAGGCGCAACTGCGGTTTGACTACCAAGGCCATCGCGGCTGGTGGGCCGGCCAGGGGGCCACGGTGGTGCTCGACAATCCGCAAGGCCGCTTGTTGCTGCACCGCGACCTGGATGCCGAGCAAGGCGCGATTACCCGGCTCACGGAACTGGGGCTGCGTTCCGGCAACAACGGCATTTTCGGGATTTCGCCCGACGCATCGCAGCACAATTGGCTGCGCTGGGCCGACGAGGGTTTCGGCGTTCTGCGCGACGCCGGCTTCGAGCTGACGCTGGACGACGCGCTGCAAGGCTGGATCTCCCGCGCCGACACGCTGAACGTGCACTTTGCGTCTCAGGGTGACGATGATGGAGAAGGCGCCACATCACCGTGGTTCGATCTCTCCCTGGGTATGGAGATCAATGGCCAGCGCCACAACATCCTGCCGTGGTTGCCTGGCTTGATTGCGCAGGCCGCCGCCAATCCACCTGATCCCGTTACCGGCCTGCCCGATATTCCTGCGTTCATTTACCTGCGATCACCGGACGGCACTGGTTTTGTGCGGCTGCCTACCGACGCGCTCAGGCCCTGGATGGCAGCGCTGCTGGAGTTGGTGGGTGACCGCAACCATGATTTCAACGCCACCAGCCTCAAGCTCTCGCGTCTGGACGCGCTGCGCACCGGCGCGGCCCTGGGCGCAGGCGCGGTGTGGGAAGGCGCGCACGCCTTGCGGCGCATGGTGCAGCAACTTGGGGGCCAGGCTGAATTGCCGGAGATACCGGTACCCGCCAGCGTGCAGGCCCACCTGCGTCCCTACCAGCAGCAAGGCGTGGGCTGGCTGCAGTTCTTGCGTGCGTACGGGCTGGCCGGCATTCTGGCCGACGACATGGGCCTGGGAAAAACGCTGCAGACGCTGGTCCACATTCAGGTGGAAAAAGACGCCGGGCGCCTGACCCGTCCGGCCCTCATCATCGCCCCGGTCAGCCTGATGGGTAACTGGCAGCGTGAGGCGGCCCGCTTCTGCCCCCGATTGCGCAGCCTGGTGCTGCATGGCAAGGAGCGGCATGCAGTGGCAAGCACGATAGCCGAGCACGACATGGTGATAGCCCCTTATTCGTTATTGCAGCGCGACCGTGATCGCTGGCTGGAGGCCAAATGGCACCTGGTGGTGCTGGACGAAGCGCAAAACATAAAAAACGCCAGCACCCACGCGGCGCAGGTGGTAAGCCAGTTGCAGACCCGGCACCGCCTATGCCTGTCCGGTACACCGATGGAAAACCACCTGGGCGAGATCTGGAGCCTGTTCCATTTTCTGATGCCTGGTTTTCTGGGTAGCCAGAAGCGCTTCTCGGAGCTGTTCCGCACGCCGATTGAAAAGCAGGGAGCCCCGGCGCGGTTAAACCAGCTACGCGCCCGCATCACGCCCTTTATGTTGCGGCGCACCAAGGCTCTCGTGGCGGCGGAGTTGCCGCCCAAGGTGGAAACCATCACGCGTGTGGAGCTTTCGGGGCAACAGGCGGACCTGTACGAAACCATACGCCTGGGCATGGAAAAAGCCGTGCGTGAGGCCCTGGATGCAAAAGGGCTGGCCAAGTCGCAAATCACCATCCTGGACGCGTTGCTCAAGCTGCGCCAGGTGTGCTGTGACCCGCGTCTGGTGCGGCTAGCCGCGGCCAAAAAGGTCAAGGCCTCAGCCAAGCTGGAGCACTTGATGGAGCTGTTGCCCGAGATGCTGGCCGAAGGCCGGCGCATTTTGCTGTTTTCGCAGTTCACCAGCATGTTGGAGCTGATCGAGGCCGAGCTGCAAAAGCGCCGGCTGCCCTGGGTGAAGCTGACCGGCCAAAGCCAGAAGCGCGACGCCCTGATAGAGCAATTCACCAGTGGCCAGGTGCCCTTGTTCCTGATCAGCCTGAAAGCCGGTGGCGTGGGCCTGAACCTGCCACAGGCCGACACCGTCATCCATTACGACCCCTGGTGGAACCCTGCAATCGAAAACCAGGCCACCGACCGCGCCCACCGCATCGGGCAGAGCCAGAGTGTATGGGTGCTCAAGCTGGTGGCGCAGGGCACCATCGAAGAACGCATCCTCGCGCTGCAGGAACGCAAGGCCGTGCTGGCAGACAGCATGTACAGCGGCGCCGCAGCGCGCAAGCAACCGCTGTTTACAGAGGGTGATCTGACAGAGCTGCTGCGGCCATTGTCGGGCTCCTGAAACTGGTCCAGACGCCGTCGCGGGCAGCCCAGCGGGAGAGCAAAATTTATTGACTTGGCTCCATAACAGATTCAAAATGGAGCACGAAACCATATTGGAGTCAATATGCCTAATATTTCTATCAAAGATGTGCCCAATGAGTGGGCCGAGGCTCTGCGCCAGCGTGCCGCCCGCAATCACCGCTCGCTTCAAGGCGAATTGATGTTTCTCATTGAACAAGCGGTGCGAGAGCGCCACGCCAGCACGAGCCCGGATAACCCGAACCTGACCAAGGGTGCGATCCCCAGCGGTGACCGCAGCACACTCACTGGATTCGACCGACAAGGTTTCCCCATCGTACGCACGGGATGGAAAACGGTAGAGCAGGTGGTGGCGGAAATGAATGCCAAGTATCCCGAGCCAGTTACTGACGTGCCTTTGGGGGTTGACATTATTCGCGCCGACAGGGACTCCCGTTGAGTGCCTCGGCCGGTATCTTGTACGTGGCGGAGCCTCCCCCGCAATACTTGGTCTTGCCACCTCTGGTGCTCGATTGCAGCACTTTGGCGGGCCTGATCTTCCACGAAGCCTGGCATGCGCAGGCGTCTGATCGCATACGAGGCAAAGTATTGCACGCGCCGTCCCTGCTGCCGTTTGAGATCACCAGCGTTGCCGCAAAGAAACACAGAATGGGGCGGCCCGACATCGCCGCGGATGGGTTGTTGCAGTTTGCCGCGATGGATATCGAACTCCACCGTGTTGAACCGGCCATGGTGCTGGGCCTTGCCGTTCGTTATGGCCTGTCCACCTACGACGCGGCCTATCTCTCGCTCGCAGCGGAGTTAAGAGCGCCGCTGGCCACCTTTGACGAGAAACTCGCCACCGCCGCAACCGCCCACTTGGCCAGCCTGCCGTAACCGACAATCGCCCACCATGCCGCAAGCCACTACCTCCGCGCAAGAGCGATTCCTGGGCCTACTCAAGCGCGACATCCTCAAGCTCGACCTCGCCGAACTGGACTTCGGCATCTACCGCATCCTGAACTACCGGCGCGAGCAAGTGCTTGCCTATTTGGACGACGCTTTGCCCGCCCGTATCGCGGCATGGACCCACACGTTGGCGCGGTCCAGCGGCAAGGATTTGGCCGACACCGAAGCCGCCAACTGCTACTACCACCTGCACACCTTCTTTGCCCGTTATTGGGACGACGGCGACTTCATTCCCCGTGCCCGGCGCGGTGGCTCGGCGGCCTACAGCGTGCCTTACAACGGGCAGGACACGCATTTCCACTGGGCCACCAAAGGCAGCCACTACGTCAAAAGCGGCGAGCTGTTTTCGCGTTACGCCTACCGCGACGGTGACCATGAAGTGCGTTTTGTCATCGACCGTGCCGACACCGAAAAGGACAACGGCAAAGGCTCAGCCAAGCACTTCTTCCCGCTAGCCTTGGCCCCGGTCGATGGCGGCTTAGAGGTGCGCTGGCAGTGGCGCGCCGCCACCGATGCGGAGAACAAGCGCTACAAGGCCAAGAACGCGATGCGCGCCAACGGCGACGCGAATACCGACTCTTCCGATACCGATCAAACGGGCGTGCCTGCCTCGGAGGGCGCGACCTTGCAGGATCGGGTGCTCAGCGCCTGGTTGGCCGGTGCGGACTTCAAGTCGGCCAAGCCCGCCAAGACACTCAACCCGCTTCTGCTGGCCAGCAATGCCCGCCGCTTCGTGCGCAAGAACACTGGCGACTTTTTCGTGCACCCCCAGTTGGGCGAATTCCTGCGCGGCGAACTGGACGTGTATCTCAAACACGAGTTCGTACAGGTGTGGGACGCGCCCGATGCCGAGCTGCCGCGTATCCGCGCCAAATACAAACTGGTGCGCGACATCGCTCTCGACCTGATCACATTTCTGGACCAGATCGAACGTTTTCAGGCCACGCTGTTCGAGAAGCGCAAGTTCGTGCTGCAGGCCGACTACTTGGCGCAGTGCAGCTGGTTGCTGCGCGAAGCCGGTGACCAGGGGCAAAAGCTGGTGGACGAAGCCTGTGCCAACACCGAGCAAGTCAAGGAGTGGGCGCTGTGGGTCGGCGACAAAGCCAAAAGGCCGAACGGCAAGAAGTTGCTGGCGGCTTATCACCATCTGCCGCTGCATACCCGGCACTTCGAGGCGGCATTCAAAGCCCGCGTGCTGGCCTGTTTCGACGACATCGAAGCCGTGCTGGGTGGTGAACTGATTCACGCCGACAACTACGCCGCACTGCGGACGATGGAGCCGGCATATCGGGAACGGGTGAAATGCGTCTTCATCGACCCACCGTACAACACTGGAAATGATGGGTTCTTGTACAAAGACACGTTCGCTCATGGCTCCTGGCTAAGCCTCCTGGATGCGAGACTTCGGGCGGCAAACCTGCTTCTCGCCAGCACCGGTAGTTTTTACGTCAGCATTGCCGATCATGAGCAAGCGCGACTGAGACTATTGCTGGACGATGTGATTGGAGTGCGGAACTTCCTCGCACAAATCATCTGGCAGAAAGTGTTTTCTCCAAAGAACACGGCACAGTTCTTCAGTGAAGACCACGACTACATCTTGGCGTTCGCCAAATCCATAGATGAATGCAAGCTGGGTATCCTGCCGCGCACCGAAGAGATGGACGCCCGATTTTCCAACCCAGACAATGACTCTCGCGGTGAGTGGTCTTCGAGCGATCTTTCCGCGCGAAATTTTTACAGCGAAGGGATTTACTCCGTTACCTCGCCCAGTGGACGAGTGATTGGCGGACCACCCCCGGGGACTTACTGGAGAGTTTCAATCGCGAAATTTTCCGAACTCGATGCGGATAGCCGTATTTGGTGGGGGCCAAATGGCGCCGGCACGCCTCGCCTCAAGCGGTTCCTGTCGGAAGTCAAGGATGGGCGCACACCACAAACGCTGTGGTTGTTCAAGGATGTTGGTCATACGCAGGAAGCCAAGCAGACAGTGCTCGATCTCATGCCCGGTGAGAGGGACGGTGAGTTCTTCAACACGATCAAACCAGTCCGCCTCATGACACAAGTTCAGCGCATCGCTGGAGTTGGAAGCAAAGAGATCACGTTGGATTTTTTTGCAGGAACAGGATCCACCGGCCACGCGACTATTGCCTTCAACCGCGAAGATGGCTTCGCACGCAAGTTCGTGCTGATCGAGCAAGGAGGCTACTTCGACACCGTTACCCTGCCTCGTATAGCGAAGGTGATGACCGCGCCAGAGTGGAAGGACGGCGTACCGAAAGACACCGTGCAACATGATGCTGCTGGCGACCCCGACCATTGGAGCCGCCGTACTCTGCCGCTGGTGCGTGTGTTGCGGCTGGAGCGTTACGAGGACAGCCTCAACGCGCTCGAATTCACACCAGGCGCCGCCGGTGCGGCCAAACAGGCATCGATCGATCTGGTGGCCCATGACGAACAGGCCCACCTGTTGCGCTACTGGCTGATGGATGACTGCGCCGGTCAGGCGGTGCGGCTGTCCACCGACAAGCTGAACGATCCGTTCGGCTACCAACTCACGTTGCACGAACCAGGCGGTGAGCGTGTGGTGGATGTGGACTTGCTGGAAACGGCGCGTCTGCTGCTGGGCCTGGTGCCGAAGCGGCAGAGGGAACTTTTCGATGCAAATGGTCAGCGGCATCAGCTGATGGAAGCGGTGCTGGCGTCTGAACTCGCGCGAGAGGTGGCAAGCCCCAGGCCCGTCTTGTTCTGGCTGCGGCCAGTAAGCGATGAACGCGATGAAAAAGCCGCCAGGGCCGAACACGCCTGGTTGACCAAGCAGACGCTGGCGCTGTTCAACCGTTCACCCACGGACTACGCCACCATCTTTCATAACCGCGCCGCCTTCTGGCCCGTGGGGCAACGCGGCGAGAGCATCGATAGCCTGCTTGCCGAACGCATGATGGAGCGCGCGCGCTGATGGCGACCTCGGCGCGCCAGGGCCAGCGCTTCGACCGCAGCCTGCTGCTGGTGCGTTGGCTGGCGGACGAACTGGGTGGCCGCTACAACGACCTGCTCGAACGGGTCAAGGAGGCTCCGGACACCGGGGCTCCGGGAGCATCCGCGCGGCTCATGGCGGTGCTCTCGCGCAGCGGGCTGCGTGTGGCACCAGATGCCTTGGCACGCGCGGAGCGCGCCTTCATGGCCGATTGGGCCGGCATCGCGGCTGCGCGGGAGGCCGCACTGGGCGAGCGTTTTGTGCTTACGCACTTCCAGTGGCTGGCGGCGCTGTTCGTGGAGCTGTATCTGACGCGTCTGGCGGGCCCGGGCGGGCGGGCTGCGTTGACCGACGCACTCAATGGCTTGCGTGAACAGGTGTTTCCGTTTTTGCCAAAGGTGGAACCGGCGGACCTGAATCGTCTGGCGCTGTGGATGGCCACCGGCAGTGGCAAGACCTTGATGCTGCACCTGAATGTGCTGCAGTTCCTGCGTCACGCGCCGGCCGTTCTCGGGCAGTTGCCCCAGCGCGTGCTGCTGCTTACCCCCAATGAAACCCTCTCCGCCCAGCACCGTGCGGAGCTAGGTTTGAGCGGTCTGGACGAAATCACTTTGGGCCGCGGCCTGGAGATCACCGAGCTGACCAAGCTCTACCTGCCGGAAGATAAAAACGGGTATCGGGTACGCGTGAAGGGAGGCGTGTCTGTGTGCACTGACCAGTACCCCGGCCCCAACTTGCTGCTGGTGGACGAGGGGCACAAGGGCGGCAAAAGCAATTCGGGCGACGAGTCGGCCTTTCGCGAGCGCAGACAGGCACTGGCCGGTACCCACGAGCAGTATCCAGTGGAAGGGGTAGCGGGCTTCGAGTTTGAATATTCGGCGACCTTCGCCCAGATTGCCGATGGTGACGCGGGCTTCTTCAACGACTACGCGCGTTGTACCGTGTTCGACTACGGTTATCGGCGCTTTCACGACGATGGTTTTGGCAAGAGCCCGCGCAGCCTGGTTACGCGCGACACCCATGCGCAAGACCTGGTGCTGGCAGCGGCACTGGTGGCATTCTGGCGGCAGGTGCGTTACTTTGGGGACGATGCCGAGCGCGCGCGCCGTTACCGGCTCAGCGCGCCACTGGCCGTGTTTGTGGGCCAGAGTGTTACCGGCAAGAGTCAGGATGTGGTGCAGGTGCTGGTGTTTCTTGCGCGGTTTGCTGGAGAGGCGGTGTTCGCCCGCAAACTACTAGGGCAAGTACTGGACGCTTCCAATCCGATCCAGCAGGCCTTGTTTGCGGCGCAACTTGATCTGCAAACGGAGCGGGCGCTTGGCGCCAAGGCGCTGCATAAGGTGATGTGTGCCGACCTGTTTGGTGGGCAAGGCAAGCTGGCCGTGCGCCCGTTGTCCCGGGACGAGCTGGGCATTCGCCTGCCTGGCGCGCAGGCCGACCGCTGGTTTGGCACCGCTTATGTGGGTGACGCCCCCAGGCTGGCCCTCGCTCTGGGGGCCGCTGGTGTAGCGGTCGAAGCGCCGGACGAAGTCACTGGTTCGCTGTTTGCCAAGCTTGTCGATTTGCCGGACGTAAAGTTTCTGGTCGGTTCGCGCAAGTTCATTGAAGGCTGGTCGAGTTTTCGGGTCAGCACACTGGGCTTGCTGCAGATTGGCCGCAATGCCGGTACGCAGGTGATCCAGTTGTTCGGGCGAGGGGTGCGCTTGGCGGGAGTGGGTGGGCGGCTCAAACGCGCCAGCCATGTGCCTGACCTCGGGCCGCACCCCCCAGGTATTGCATTGGGCGAAACGCTATACGTGTTTGGCGTCAAGGCCGAGTATGTCCAGACCTGGTTGGACACGCTTAGCCGCGAGGGCATGCCAGCGCAAAGCGCGGTAGTGCCAGTCGCGGTGCGCCCCGGTCTGGATGGGCTTGCTTTACAGGTGCCCACACACGACCCAGCACGGGATGCGGCGTTTGGTGATGAGCCGGTGTGTTTTCTGGCGGCAGCGCATATGCCGCCGGTGATTGATTTGTCCAGCCATCTATCGCTGCAAGATGGCACGGGGGAAGTACAGGCCTTGCATGACGCTACGCAGGCTCTTCCAGCAAAAGGCTTGCTGGAGCGTGTGCTCGACGCGGAGGGCCTGTTTCAGCATGCGCAGCGGTTCATGCGGCACCAGGGCATGCAACAACTGTGGGTGACACCGGGTCAAGCAGGGCGCTGGCTGGACGGCGTGCAGGCGCGTATACCTGCCGCCCGCATTCCGGTCGGCCGTGAAGATCTGCAACGCCTGCGCCATGAGGTGCTGGGCCAATGGGAGGCGGCGCTGGCGCGTACCTACCGGCGCACGCGTCTGGCCTGGCTGACGCATCTGCCACTGTTGGAGCCGGTCACCGCCGCGCATGGCAACTTTCCGATTCAGATGCTGGCCGACGGGAGCCCGCGCATGGGTTACCGTGTGGAGGCCATGCTGGCGCAGGATGTGGTCAAGTCCGCTGTACAGGCACTGCGCCAGAGCCTCAAAGGGGCCCGTGTGGACCCGCAAGGCTGGGACCGCATTGTGGGCACGCTGCGCGCGGAAGCGGGCGAAATAGACCTGAAGGACACTCTGGCCCACATTCTCCAGGCGCTTGAACAGGGAACAGACGGGGACGCGTTGGGCCTGCCATTGCCGCGTCTGCATATTCCGGAGCATCTGTACAACCCGCTATTGTTGGCTGCACCCGCCGAGGCAGTGCAAAGCGGCGAGCAGCTTAGTCTGCTGGACGATCAGCCAGTGGCCCTGCGTATATCGCCGCCGCCGCTGCAGGACAGCGAAGCACGGCTGGTGTGGGACCTACGGCGGGTATGGGAGCGCCTGCACCGACAAGCTCTGTGGGCTGGGGTGGACGTGGTCATCTTGCGCAACCTCGCGGGGGTGGGTGTGGGTTTGTTTGCAGCGGAGGGATTCTTCCCGGACTTCCTGCTCTGGCTCAAGCGTGGGGGACAACAAGCCCTGGCGTTTGTGGAGCCCAAGGGGCTGCGCCACCAATGGCCGCAGGACAAGTTTGAGCTGCTTGAAACCGTAGTTCCTTCATGGAAATTCACCGTCCCGGTACGCGGGTATGTACTCAGCGCCAATACCGAAGCGGAGTTGGGCAAAATTCGACCCGGATTCAGTTGGTCCGGGGCGCCATCGGTCCTGCTGCAGCAGGATGCACAAGGCATTTACGTCGAACAACTCCTCGCAAAGTTGCTGGCGCTTTTGGAATCGCCTGAATGAGTTCCACGCGCGCCCTGAGCGCCACCGCGTTCGCCACCCTGCTGCTGGTCGCGCTGGTGATGGGTGCGAACCACGTGGCTGCGCGCCTGGCGTTCAACGACGGCGTCGACGTTGCCACGGCCGTGGCTGTTCGCAGCGTGATCACGGCGCTGGTAGTGGGTGGGCTGGTTTTTCTGCAGAGGGTGCCGGTGGCTTTCACGGCGCGGCACCGGCGTTACCTGCCCGGCATTGGTCTGCTGATCGGCGTGCAAAGCCTGTGCCTGTATTCCTCGGTAGCACGCCTGCCGGTCGCGCTGGCCTTGCTGGCCTTCAATACCTATCCTTTGTGGACCGCTTTATGGGACTGGCTGATTTACCGCCGGCAACCGGAACGCGCCGTGCTGCTCGCCATGCCGGTAATGTTGTTCGGTTTGGCGCTGGCATTGGATGTATTGGGGGCTGCGTCCGGGCTGGGCGCCGCGGGGCAATGGGGCAGCATCGGTGCCGGTGTGGCCTTTGCGCTGGCGGCTGCAGCCACCTTTGGCATCGCACTGGTGCTAACCCAGCATGAGGCTGGCAATCTGGACGGACGCGTTCGCACCGCCACCACGATGGGCATTGCGGCTGCGATGGCCTTGGTGGGTGTGGCGGTGCAAGGGGGTTTCCATTTGCCGCACGGGGTGACCGGCTGGTGGGGCCTGGCCGCGCTCACCTTCCTGTACGGCACCGGATTTACCGTCATGTTCACCGTGCTGCCGCGCCTGGGCGTGGTCGGCAACTCGGCCATCATGAATGTGGAGCCGGTGTTTGCGCTGGTGTTGGCCTGGTTGATCCTGGGCCAGACCATTGCGCTGATGCAGATCGCTGGGGCCTTGCTGGTGGTGGGTACGGTGATTGTGCTGGGAACCCGCAGGCGCGCCGACGGCTGAATGTGCTCGCAGCCGGCGCCGCTGCCGCGGGTATTTGCGTCAGAATCAGGGCAGTTGAAGAACTGATCACCGCAGCCGGAGCCAGCATTGCTCCGGTGGGCACGAAATAAGGAACACCATGGCCAGCGCATCGGGCAAGTCCGGCAAAGTTCACCCGGCAGTTGCAGCAATTCAAAAATCTTCCGTGCCCAAGGTCAAGGTCGCCGTGAGCGACATCGACGGCGTATTGCGCGGCAAGTATCTGCACCGCGACAAGTTCCTCGGTGCGGCCGAGCCCTATCCCGGTGGCGGCTTCGGCTTCTGCGACGTGGTGCTGGGCTGGGACATGATGGATGTCACCTACGACAACACCACAGCCACCGGCTGGCAACACGGCTTCCCCGACGCGCTGGCACGGCTGGATCTGAATACCGCGCGCCATGTGCCCTGGGACGATGGCGTGCCGTTTTTCCTGGGCGAGTTCGTTTATGCCGACGGCACTGCCCATGCCCAGTGCCCGCGCCAGGCGCTCAAGCGCGTTCTGGCGCGCGCCGAAAAGATGGGTTTCAAGGTCATGACCGGCATGGAGTTTGAGTGGTACAACTTTCTGGAGACGCCGCAAAGCTGGGCTGCCAAGAAGGGCGTTGCGCCCGACGTGCTCACGCCCGGCATGTTTGGCTATTCCCTGTTGCGCACCAACCAGAACCGTGAATTTTTCAACGCCATCATGGACGACATGCTGGCTTTCAAGG
>JANLPN010000517.1:0-6489 GCA_031367285.1 Betaproteobacteria bacterium
GGTGGCACAACCTGGCTTCGAGATGATGATTTTGCAAACCCATTGGTACCTGGATTTTTTTGGCTTCACCGATGCCGCGGCGGCGGTGCGCGAGGACGCGGACTTTATCCGCAAGACGATTTACCCAACCTGATTTTTAACCACCGAGGAGACACTCTCATGCACAAACGATTTACTCTCAAGATGCTGGCGGCCTGCGCCGTACTGGCGGCGTCCGGCACCGCATTTGCACAGGACACCATCAAAATCGCCAACATCGTGGAGCTCTCGGGTGGTGGCGCCACGGCCGGCACCAACTTCAAGAACGGCGTCGAGCTGGCCGTCAAGGAAATCAATGCATCCGGCGGCATCCTGGGCAAGAAGATCCAGACTTTCACGTCCGATACGCAGAGCAACCCGGGGGTGGCCAAGGGCCTGACACAGAAAGCGGTGGACGACGGCGTGTTTGCGATCTTCGGGCCGGTGTTCTCGGGCTCCATCATGGTCAGCATGGCCGAGAGCCGCAAGGCCGAGATTCCCAACTTCACGGGTGGTGAAGCGGCCAGCATCACCATGCAGGGCAACCCATATATCTTTCGCACCAGCTTTACGCAGGCCACGGCCATGCCCAAGGTGGCGCGTTATATCAGCGACGGCGCCAAGCTAAAGACCCTGGCCATCATCTATGTGAACAACGACTTCGGCAAGGGCGGCCTGGACATGATCAAAAAAGCGCTCGACAAATCCAGCACCAAGGTGGTAGCCGAGATTTCCACCGACGCGGGGCAGGTGGACTTTTCCGCCGCCGTGCTCAAGGCCAAACAAAGCAATGCCGACGGCGTGTTCGCCTACTCCAACGAGGAGGAGTCGGCCCGTATCCTGCGCGAGCTGCGCAAGCAGGGTTGGACCAAACCCATCATCGGCGAGACCACGCTCACCGGCCAGAAAGTGATCGAGCTGGCGGGTGAAGCCGCCAATGGCGCGGTGGCCCACGTAGGCCTGACGGTGGACGCGCCGATTCCGGCCATCCGCGCCTTCCGCGCCAAATTCGAGAAGGAATACAAATACATCTCCGACCACAACGGCATGAAGGGTTACTCGGGCATCTACACGCTCAAGGCGGCGATTGAAAAGGTTGGCAAACTGGACCGCAAAGCCGTTGCCGCCGCCATGCACACGCTCAAGGTCACCACGGCCAAGGAGCCCGGCATTTTGATGGATGTGAGCTTTGATGCCAACGGCGACCTGGACCGCGAGAGTTTCCTGGTTGAAGTAAAAAACGGGCAACAAGTGGTGGTTGCTACCTTGCCGCCTCTGGGCGCTGCCGCCAAGTAAAACGGCTTGTCGCGGTGTCTGGCGTGCGTGCGCCGGACACCGTGCATCCAACCAGCGGGCTGCACCATGACCGACTTTCTCCAACTCTTCTTCAGTGGCCTGGCCACCGGCGCCATCTACGGCCTGGCGGCGCTGGGCTTTACCCTGCTGTGGCAGGCCAGCGGCACCATCAACTTCGCCCAGGGTGAATTTGTCATGCTGCCGGCCTTCATGATGCTGGCCTTCATGTCCTTCGGCGCACCGCTGGCAGTGAGCTTCGTCTTCTCCGTCGTGCTGGCGGTCGTGGTGCTGGGCTGGGTGTTCAAACGCGGCATCGTGGACCCGCTGTTCAAGTACGGCATGATGCCCATCGTGGTAGCCACCATCGGCCTGTCGATTGCCATGCGCAACGGTGTGCGGGCCGGCTACAGCGCCGAGGCGCATCCGTTTCCGAGACTGTTTGCCGACAAGCTGTACAACATCGCGGGCGTAACCATCACCTTGTCGGACGTTGGCACCTTTGCGCTGGCGCTGGCCCTGGTGTTTGCCGCGCAGGCTTTCATGACCAAGACGGTCACCGGGCGCGCCATGCAGGCCGTGGCGCAGAACACCGAGAGCGCCTCGGTGCTGGGCATCAACGTGCCACGCATGATCTTCTATGCCTTTGCCATCAATGCCGTGCTGGCGGTGGCAGCGGCGCTGCTGGTTACCCCTACCTACCTGGCCAAATTCGACATGGGCGAATCGCTGGGCAACAAGGCCTTCTTCGCGGCCATCATCGGCGGCTTCAACAACAGCCGCGGGGCCCTGCTGGGCGGCCTGATCGTGGGTGTGTGCGAGAACCTGGCCGCGGCCTATATCTCGCCGGCCTACAAGGACGCGGTGGCGCTGGTGATCTTCATGGTGGTGATTCTCTTCAAGCCGCAAGGCCTGCTGGGTAAAAAGGAAGAGAGAAAGGTATGAAGAAGTCCACCATCGCGATGCTGGTCATCGCCATCATCCTGCTGGTGGTGCCGCAATTCCTCAAGAACTACGGCATCTACTTGCTGACCTACTGGCTGGTGTTCATCATGGCCACCATGGGCCTGAACCTGACCGTGGGTTACGCCGGGCAGAAGTCGCTCGGGCACGCGGCCTTCTTCGGCATCGGCGCCTATACGGTGGCCATTCTCATGAAGGCCGGCCTGAGCTTCTGGATCGGCTTGCCGGCTGCCGCGCTGATGTGTTTCGTGGTGGGCATCATCCTGGGTTTTCCGGCCCTGCGGGTGCAGACCATTTACCTGGCGTTTGCCACGCTGGGCTTCAACACGGCGGTGTGGCTGGTGATGCGCAACGAGGAGTGGCTGACCGGCGGCACCTTCGGCATCAACAACATCGCGCGGCCCAGTCTGCTGGGCGTCAGCCTGGAGAGCAACCTGGCGTATTACTACTTTGCGCTGGGTGTCACCGTGCTGCTGGCCGCTTTGTTGTGGGGGCTGCTGCGCAGCCCCTGGGGCAAGGCGTTTACGGCCCTGCGCGACAACCCGATCCGGGCCGAGAGCCTGGGCATTGATACACGCAACTACACGCTGCTGAGTTTTGCCATCGGTGCGGCCTACGCCGGTATTGCCGGAGCGGTGTTTGCAAGCCTGGTGCAGTTTATCGAGCCAGCGCCGTTTGCCGTCAGTTCATCGATCATGATGTACCTGATGGTGGTGGTGGGCGGCCCGGGCTATTTCTTTGGCCCCATGCTGGGCGCCGCGGTAGGTGTGATCCTGCCGGAGTGGCTGCGTTTTGCGCAGGCCTGGTACCTGTTTGTGTTCGGCGCGGCGGTTGTCCTGCTGATGATCTGGCTGCCGGACGGCCTGCTGAGCATCCCGGACCGCATCAAGGCCAAGCGCCAGGCTAAAGAAGCCTCGGCCGCGCGTGCGGCTGCGGGTGCCAAAGTGGGGGTGCAACCATGACTCAGCCAGTTCTAAAAGTCAGCGATCTCAAAAAAGCCTACGGCGCCATCCAGGCCGTGGGTGGGGTGTCGTTCGAGGTCATGCCGGGGGAGATATTCGGCGTGATCGGCCCCAACGGGTCCGGCAAGACGACAATGTTCAATAGCGTACTGGGCCAGATCAAACCCGACAGCGGCACCATTGCGCTCAACGGCCACGACGTGACCACCTCCGGCCCGCTGGAGCTTAATCGCCTGGGCGTGGGCCGTACGTTCCAGACGCTGCAAGTGTTTGGCAAGATGACGGTGCGCGACAATCTGCTGGTGGCGGCACAGGAGCACCAAGGCAGCATGCTCTCGCGCATGTTTGCCCCCGGCGACTCCGGCCTGGGGAAGAAGGCCGATGCACTGATCGACCAGTTCCATATCCGCCACGTGGCCGACAAGCTGGCCGGCACGCTGAGCTACGGGCAACAAAAGCTGGTGGATATTGCCATGGCCTTCATGAGTGAGCCGTCCCTGGTGTTGCTGGACGAGCCCTGTGCCGGCGTCAACCCGAGCCTGGTGGGCGGCATCTCGACCCTGCTCAAGGAGCTCAACGGCAACCCCAAGTTCGGCAAGAAGAGTTCCTTTGTGGTGATCGAACACAACATGGACTTCGTGATGGACCTGTGCCACCGCGTCATGGTGATGGTGGAAGGCCAGGTCATGGCCATCGGCACACCGGCCGAGATACGCGGCAACAAACAGGTGCTCGACGCCTACCTGGGGAATTAAATGGCCACCGATACCTGTATTGAATTTCGCGACGTGGTGGCGGGTTACAAGGATTTCATGATCCTCAACAACCTGTCGTTCAAGGTGCGCAAAGGCAGCATCACCCTGCTGCTGGGGCCCAACGGCGCCGGCAAGTCCACCGTGCTCAAGACCTTGTTTGGTTTGCTCAAGCCGCGCCAGGGCCGTATAGCGCTCGATGGTGTGGATGTGGGTGGCGCAAGCCAGAAGGATCTGCTGGCCAAGGGCATCGCCTTTGTGCCCCAGGGACGCAACCTGTTTGGCCAGCTCACGGTGTTCCAGAACATGGAGCTGGGCGGTATCACCCTGGGCATGAAGACCACGCACGAACGTATTCCGGAAGTGCTGGAGTTCTTCCCGCGTGTGAAGGAGCGTATCCACAGCCAGGCCTCGGCCTTGTCGGGCGGTGAACAAAAGCAGTTGGAGATTGGCCGCGCGCTGTTGTTGCGCCCCAAGGTGCTGCTGATCGACGAGCCCTCCATTGGTCTGTCGCCCATGGTGGTGCAGGACGTGTTCAAGCTGCTGCGCAAGCTGGCCGGGCAGGGCACGACGGTACTGATGGTGGAGCAAAATGTCAAGAGCGCGCTCAAGATCTCCGATGACGCCATTGCGCTTGAATCGGGCCGGTTGGTGCTGCACAAGCCGGCATCGGAATTGCTGGCCGATCCGAATATCGAACGGCTGTTTTTGGGCGGTGGGCACGGCGCACCGGCCAAAGTCTGACCACAAGCAACGTACAGCGGAGTACCTACCATGAGCACGAGCCATCCACCTGGCGCGGCCAGCGCCGCAGACCGCGAAGCCATAGTCGAAGGGTCCAACCCATTGGGCCTGGAAGGCGTTGAGTTCATTGAATACGCCACCTCCAAGCCGCAGGCGCTCGGCCAGGTGCTGGAGAAGATGGGTTTCCGGCCGGTGTCCAGGCACCGCTCGCGCGAGGTGTTGTTGTATCGCCAGGGCGATATCAACGTCATCGTCAACGCCCACAGCAACGGTACGGTGCTGACCGAGACACCGGTGATCGCGGCCATTGCGCTGCGTGTGCGGGATGCCGCCGCAGCCTATGGCCGGGCGCTGGAGCGCGGCGCCTGGGCCGTGCCGGCTCGCGTCGAAGTGATGGAGCTCAATATCCCGGCCATTCACGGCGTGGGAACCAGCCGCATTTATTTTGTGGATCGCTACCGGGAGTTCTCGATCTACGACGTGGACTTCACGCCTATTCCGACCGTGGAGCAGCATCCGCCGGCACTGGCCGGCATGCATTTTTTTGGTGTGGTGCAGTACATAGGCAACGACCGCACCGAGGACTGGACCGAGTTTTACGCTGCGCTGTTCGGGTTTACGGCCCTGCCCGCGGAAGAGCGTTTTGGCATCCTGCCCAAGGGCCGCATACTGCGCAGCCCGTGCGAGAGTTTCTACCTCCAATTGATCGAGCCCGAGCCGGGTGTGCTGGACGTGGAAGACGACGAGTGTTTCCAGCGCGTGGGCCTGGACACGGCCGATGTGCCGGCTGCCGTGGCCCAGCTGCGTACCCGTGGCGTGGAGTTTGTGGCGTCCAAGGGCGCACAGCTCGATGGCCGTGGCGCCCTGACCCGCACCGCGATGGGCAGCGTGATGTTCGAGCTTGTGCACCATGATCGGAAGTAGGTTGTCATGAGCCAATTCGAAGGCAATTTCGACGACTTCGGGATGGACACCATCTCGCTGGCGGGGCCGCTGGAGGCCAAGCTCAAGGCCATCAAAGGTGCGGGGTTTACGCAGGTGATGCTGGCCGCGCGCGACCTGGTGGGGCACGAGGGCGGTTGGCATGCAGCAGTGGACGCCGTCAAGGCCAGCGGCCTGCGAGTGACCGGCTTCCAAGTGCTGCGCGACTTTGAAGGTTTGTCGGGCCATCTGCACGACTACAAGATCGACATCGCCAAGTCCATGCTGGAGATGTGCCATGCGCTGGATTGCCGGCTGATGCTGGCCTGCTCCAGCACGTCGGTGCACGCTACCGGTGAAACGGAAGCCCTGGTGCGCGACCTGCGCAAGCTGGCCATGCTGGCGATACCGATGAACATCAAGGTGGCGTTCGAGGCCTTGTCCTGGGGCCGTGTACTCAATGAGTTTCCGCAGGCCTGGGAGATCGTCTCGCAGGCCGACATGCCCAATCTGGGCCTGGGTTTCGACTCGTTCCACATGTTTGCCACCAAGACGCCGCTGGACGACCTGGAGCTCCTCGACCCCGACAAGATCTTCCTGGTGCAGCTGGCCGATTTCATGTGGAACGAAATCAAGTCGGTGGAAGAACGCATCACCACGGCGCGCCACTTCCGCGTGTTCCCGGGTGAGGGTGTACACAGCGAGGCGTTGGCCGCGCTCACGCTGAAATTGCACCAGCTCGGTTACCGGGGCGACTACAGCTTTGAGGTGTTCAACGACGATTACCAGCAAATGCCGCTGGAGACCGTGGCCAAACGCGCGCGCCAGTCGGCCCT
>JANLPN010000520.1:0-2310 GCA_031367285.1 Betaproteobacteria bacterium
CAAGAGCACGCGCGACTTTCAGGATAGTGTCAAAGCTCGGCTTGATCCATACAAACGGTGGCGCAGGTCGACATCAGAATCTTTGAATGCAAAACCGTATCAGGCCAGCAACTCCGTCAGAGCAGGCCCCAAGCCACTGACCGGGCCAACCATGCCTGCGGCGTGTTGCGTGTCCGCACTGCCCCGCCCGGTGGCCTCTACCACTGCCCGGGCACCCACCAAAACGTTGTCGAGAATAGGGACCGACAGGCGGGCTTGCAACGTGGCGGCCATGCCGGCCAAAGCGGCGCCGCCCAGCACAATGCTCCTGGCACCGGCGTTGATGCCTAGCCGGCAGGCCTCGCACAGGCTGTCCAGAGCCTGCTCCGGAGCCGCCGCAATTTGTGCACCCGTCAATTCGATGGCGTGGATGCCCACCAGTTGCGCGTCCAGCAGGTGGGTGCGGGCAAAACGCTCCAGCATCGGCCCCCAGGCCCGTCCGCCGGTGACCACGGCAAACGGCCCGCGTTTGCCGGCCGCCAGGAAGCTGGCCTGCGCCAGCCCTACCACCGGTACGCCGGCTATTTCACGCAGCGCCAGCAGGCCGGGGTCGCCGAAGCAGGCGATCAGCACCGCGTCGTGTTGCACATCATGGTTGGCAAACGTCTCCAGCACCGCATGGGCCGCAATCGCATACGCGGCCTCACTGGCAATATAGGCCGCACCCAGGCGGCTCGTCACGCCCTCCCACACCAGGTCCGGGTGGGCGTGGCGGCAACTGGCCAGCACCATGCCGGTGACCGACTCGGTGGTATTGGGGTTGATGACAAGAATACGTTTCATCCGGCTGCCGGGCTGCTGCATCACATCTTGCCAGTTCTGGTTAAAACGAGGCACTCAATTTCACTAGATTGAACTCAATAATAGTATGAATTGCATACTATTTATAAGAAGTAAAAATCTGCCCCAAGTCCATTAACTATGGCGTTTTTTCGTGCAACGGGAATTCATTTGGCAGCGCATTTCTTTGTATGCGGTTAGACAAATCTCTGGTTGCTATGCATACATCGCACTCGCCGATTGCTTCAAGCATTGAAGGCAAAAATAGTGCCAACCGTAGAGAGCCGGCACGGGTTTGTGGACAATGGGTCTCTGGCATGAAAATCGCACGTCCCGACGCAACCATTAGCGGAGTACCAGGGTGGAGAAAAAAATAAGCAAGACATTGCCGAGCGAGAAAAACTCCCGCCCAACACCACGCCGTATGCACGTGCTCAGCTCGGACGAAATCTTCGAGCGCCTGCTGGTGGCGGTGATGGAGCACCGGCTGCCACCCGGCACCCAACTTGTCGAGGCGCGGCTGGCCTTGATTTTCAAGGTCAGCCGGACCAAAGTGCGCGAAGCCATAGGCCGGCTGGTGCATGACTGCATTGCCACCAATATCCCGAACCGGGGCGCCTTTGTCAGCAGCCCCACGGTCACTGAGGCGCAGGAAGTTTTCGCTGCGCGCCGCCTGATCGAGCCGGCGCTGGTGCGCGATGTAGCGCGCACCGCCACGACCGGACAGATCGTCTGCTTGCGCCAGCATCTGGCCAAGGAGAGCGAGGCCCAGTACAGCGGCGACCAACGCCGCATCATCATGCTGTCCGGGGAGTTCCACTTCCTGCTCGCCGACATGGCGGGCAACAGCTTCCTGGCCCGCACGCTGCGCGAGCTCGAGACGCTATCGGCCCTGATCATAATTCTGTTCGGCACGCCCAACCACCAGATTTGCCCGGGCGACCATCCGGCCCTGGTCGATGCGATAGAGAAACATGATCCGGTCCATGCGGCTGACCTGATGCTGCACCACCTGAACCACGTGGAAAGCTCTGTGCATCTGCATACACCCGCCAAAGCGCCGGACACGCTTGAAGAGATTTTTAACTGAAGGCCGTTGGCGCGCCGCCAGCCCACCCCAGGAGCCTGCTGCTGCTCAATGCCCACACCTCGGAGTTCGTGACCCACATGGTCGCGGCACAGGCGCGTGTTTCTGCGCCTGCGGGTACCGGGATCGTTCTCGTGACGGCCGGTTTTGGTGCCCGTGCCATAAGCACACGCACCGAACTGGCGATTGCTGAACACGCCACGCCGGACGCGCTCGCGCGGCTGTCGCCCGGTGGCCCAACCAGCGTCTGCCCAAGGCAATGCGCCGCTTGCTGGCGGGCTGACGCCCGGCCTTGACGGCGTTCAGAACCGCGCCGTCAGATTGACGTGGAACCGGTTGTCGCCGGCCTTGGGTGCGGTGGAGTTCAGGGTATTGGCCAGTACGCTGCCCGAGACGACGCGCCC
>JANLPN010000550.1:0-13211 GCA_031367285.1 Betaproteobacteria bacterium
ATGGGCCACACCGTGCCCAACATGATTGGCGTGGACCACCGCGGCCTGGTGAGGAAGATCCAGAAGCTGGTGCCCGACTACATGGTGATGGGTGAACGCGGCATGGCCGACATGGGCGAGATGCAGATGCCCATCCCCGACCAGACCCTGCCCATGATGACTGGCACCGGCCCGTATGGACCGGTCGAGATGGGCGGCATGTTCAGCATGCTCAAGGTGCGCAAGGACCAGAAGCCCGGCGATTACAAAGACCCGGGCTGGTTCAAACAGCCACCCGGCACGCAGGCATTCGAGTGGACGGGCGCCTTGCCGGAACCGGCACGTTTCAAGTCGGAAATGGAGTCCGGCAACGGCCTGGTGCCTGGCCTGCAAAATCCCGACACCGGACAGACCATGAACCAGGGCGTTGAACTGATTGTCCGTAAACCCGGTGCCAAAGCGCACCAAAACCATTGAAAGGAAAACCGTGAAAAAACTGAACACTGCTCTGCTCGCTGTTGTACTTGCCGCAGCCAGCCCATTTGCTTTTGGCCATGGCGACGAATCCCATGCCAAGAAGGCCGGGCCGACCAAGATGGAGCAAAAACCCTGGGGTATTGCCGGCACCGCAAAAGCCGTCACGCGCACCATTGCGGTGGCGATGACCGATACCATGCGCTTCACGCCGGAGAAGATCGAGGTCAAGCAAGGCGACACCCTGAAATTGGTGCTCAAGAACGACGGCAAACAGATGCACGAGTTCGTGATCGGTACCAAGCAGGAACTTGACGAACACGCCGCGTTGATGGTCAAGTTCCCTACCATGGAACACAGCGAGCCGTACATGGCCCATGTGCCGCCGGGCAAGACCGGCGAAATTATCTGGACCTTCAACAAAGCCGGCAACTTCGACTTTGCCTGCCTGATCGCTGGCCATTACCAGGCCGGCATGGTCGGAAAGATCGCTGTCGCCGCCAAATGACACCCGTGTGACCTGCCCGCGTCAACTGGCAAGTCGCCGCAACCGTTGTTCAACACGTAATCAACAAAGGAAGTCCCATGAAAGCAATCGCTCCCCTTTTCGCCTTGCTCACTGCATCGGCCGTTTTCGCGCAAGCCGCTTTGCCCATGACCGAGGCTGAAGTGCGCAAGATTGATATCGATGCAAAGAAGATCACGCTGAAACACGGCGAGATCAAGAACCTGGACATGCCACCCATGAGCATGGTGTTCCAGGTCAAGGACCCAGCCATGCTGGAAAAACTTAAAGCCGGCGACAAAGTTCAATTCACGGCCGACAAGATAAACGGTGCCTACACCGTGATGTCGATAGCGCCGTTGAACAAGTAAGCCCCGGGGGACCGTGACGCCCGGCGTGCGCAGGGCCTGCGGCCCCGGGCGGTCGGCAACGCAAGAAATTTCGCACAAAGCCGCTTGACTTTCATTTAACACATTGGTTAAATGCAAGTCATGTCAATGCAAACCAGCGATCCTTTGAGCGCCGCCTTCGCGGCCCTGGCCGATCCCACCCGGCGTGCCATCCTGGCACGGCTGGCGCTTGGGGAAACCAGCGTGGGCGACCTGGTCAAGCCGTTTCCGATATCCGGCCCGGCCGTCTCGCGCCACCTGCGCGTGCTTGAAAACGCCCGCTTGATAGAGCGCAAAGTGGACGCCCAATGGCGCATCTGCAAACTGAACCCGCCGGGCCTGCGTATGGCCAGCGATTGGCTGTCGCAGTACCGCGCGTTTTGGGAGCAAAGTCTGGACCGCCTGGTTGAGGTGCTGGAACAGGGCGAAGGCGCGCAAGGTCCAGCATCGCCATCGTCCACGGCGGCACTTCCCGCCACCCGGCGCGCACCCGGTAAACGCCACCGGCGCAACGCAACGCCCACCCCGCCGCCCCGAAAACGCCGCCCATAGACGCCGATGCATCCGCCCCACTCCCGAACACCTGAGAAAACCACCATGAACGCACCCGAAAGATTCACGCTCAATATGTCCCGCTTTATTCGCGCGCCACGCGCGAAAGTATTCGACGCCTTCACGACCGAGGCCGGGCTGGCGGCCTGGATGGGGCCGCGCGGCATGAAGGTGCATTCCGCGCTGGCCGACCCGCGTGTTGGTGGCGCGTGGCGCGTCGCGTTCGGCAACCGCGACGGATACAGCATGGCGGTGGGCGGCCACTACAAGCTGCTGGAGCGCCCTTCCCGCCTGGCCTACACCTGGAAGTGGGATGGCGAGAACAACCCCATGCCGCATCTGGAAACGCTGATCGAAATCGATCTGCTCGAAAAGGACGGCGGCACCGAGATGCGCATGAAACACAGCGGCTTTCCGGCCGCCGCCGCGCGCGAAGGACACCAGGTCGGATGGACCTCCACCTTCAACCGGCTCAACGACTACCTGGACCCACGCGGCAGCGCCGGCACCATCTCGCTGTTGGGCGATTTGCGCAGCTCGTACACCCGCACTGCGCGCATGGCGCTGGCCGAAAAAGACGTGGCCTACACGATGCAGAACTGCGCCCCCCATTCGCCCGAAATCATGGCGCTGCACCCGTTTGGCCGTATTCCCGCGCTGCGCGACGGGGAGACCGAAATTTGGGAGACCGCGGCCATCGTCAACTACCTGGACGAATGTTTTGACACCGGAGTATCACTGCGGCCCGGCGGCATACTGGGCCGCACCCAGTGTGCACAGTGGATCAGCGCCGTCAACAGCTACCTCTACGACACCATGGTCCGGCGTTACCTGCTGCAGGTGTTTTTCCCGCGCGCTGCGGACGGCCAACCGGACCGGGGCATTATCGACAAGGCCTTGGCCGAAGTGCCGGCGCAATTGGCAGCGCTGGAAAAGGCCTACGCATCCAGTGACTACCTGGCCGGCTCGGCCGTTTCGGCGGCCGACCTGTTTGTGGCACCGGTGCTGGCCGGCCTGCAGTTCATGCCCGAAGGCGGGCAGTTGATGGCCAACTGTCCCAACGTATTGCGGGCGCAGGCCGTAATTCGCCAGCGCGCCAGCTTTACCAGTACCCAGCCCCAGTAGTCCTCCCCCACCATCCCCCCGCCAACCACCCAAGGAGCATCACCATGAACTATCTGCCCGGAAAATTTGTCTGGTTCGAACACGTGTCCAACGACGCCGCCAAGGCCAAGGCGTTTTACAGCGCTTTGTGCGGCTGGACGGTCAGCCCCATGCCCATGGGGGATCAACCCTATGACATCATCATGAACGGCGCCGACGGTATCGGCGGCTTTCGCACCGCCGAGCCCGGCATGCCAAGCCACTGGGCGTCGTACCTGTCGGTGGCGGATGTGGACAAGAGTTTTGCCGCCGCCAAGGCCGGCGGCGCCAGCGGCTTGATGGAGCCGACCAACTTTGGCGAAGTAGGCCGGGCGGCAGCGATTGCTGATCCGACCGGCGCGGCGGTCTGCCTGTGGAAAGGAGCCCGCGACGACCCGGCCGACGTGGAAAAAACCCCGGTCGGCGGCTGGTTCTGGAACGAGCTGTTTACCAAGGATGTGAAGGCAGCCGTCGCGTTTTACGAGAAAACGTTCGGCTTTACGCACGACGAAATGGACATGGGGCCGCAGGGTACCTACTACATCTTGAAAGACAAGGCCGGCAAGATGCGCGGCGGCGCGATGCAACAGCCTCCCGGCACGCCCGTACCCTCCAACTGGTTGCCGTACATCGCCGTGGCCGACTGCGACGCCGCCGCCGCCAAGGCCACCCAACTCGGTGCCAAGTCCATCATGATGCCGCCCACCGACATACCGAACATCGGTCGCTTCTCGTGGATCATCGATCCGGTTGGGGTGGCGATTGCGGTGATCAAGGGGGTTTAGGTTCGATGCCAAACGGGCCAGCACCCGGCGGATCGACGCACCTATTACCTACAACGACGGTCGCCACGATAACTGGCACATGCCACCGGCGGAATTTCGCTATCCTTAAGTGACTTGAAGCCAAGCTGCCCAACCGCCATGCTGATCCGACCGGCCACTTCGGCAGATGCCAGGCGGATCAGCGAGCTGATCCATGCGCTCAGCGGCCCTTTTACGGTGTCACCCACGGGTGAAGGCGCAGCGCTGTTTTTTGCATCCATCACCGAGCAGGCCATTCGGAGCTACATCCTGGCCGACAATTTTTCCTACCTCGTGGCCGAGGCGGGCAATGAACTTGCCGGCGTCGTGGCGATGCGGGACAACAGCCACCTGTACCACCTGTTTGTCGCACCGGCCTTTCAAGGACAGGGGCTTGGCCGGCGTTTGTGGGTTACCGTGCGCGAAGCGGCGGTGGCGGCCGGCGAAGCCGGGCACTTCACGGTTAATTCCAGCCTGAATGCGGTGCCTGTTTACGGGCGGTTTGGCTTTACGCCAAGCGGCCCGAAGGTAGAAACCCATGGCATCGCATTCCTTCCCATGAGGCTTGATGCTGGTCCATAACCTCAAGTACCCGGTGCAATCGCCGTAGGTCGCCGGTGTGGATTGAAGTCTCACGCAAGGGCTCGGCTACACGTCCGCCAGCGCCTTGGCAAAGGCCTTCAGGTAGGCATCAAACTCCTGCAGATCGTTGTGCGCGGCGGCGGGGATGCGGATGACCGTGGCGGCCGGTGCCAAAGTCTTCAGGGCGTCGCTATGGCGCGGTGCGATCAGCGGGTCGTTGGCACCGTGTATCAAGAGCACCGGGCCCTTGATGCGGCCAATCAGCTGGTCGGTGCGCAACGGGTAACGCAACACGAACTCGGGCACCCAGCGGTAATACTCCTTGGTCAGCGCCAGCATGCTGGTGTAGGGCGAGACCAGCACGGTGAGATCGGGCGCGCGGCTGGCCGAGAGATCAGCCGCCAGACCGGCCGCCAGGCCGGTGCCCAGGGAGCGGCCATAGACCACCAGCTTGCGGTCTTTGTACAGCGGCGCCACCGTGGCCCAGGCGGCGCGCACGTCGGCACGCAGTTGCGCCTCGCTTTCTATGTGGCCGCTGCTTTTGCCATAACCGCGGTAGTCGATCATGAACAGATCGAAATTGGCGCGCCGGTAGTACTCGGGATTGACAAACCAGTTGGCCAGGCTGCCCCCATTGCCGTGCAGGAAAAACACCACGCCTTTGGGCTTGGGCAGGCGCAGGTGCAGCGCCGACAGGCGCGCGCCGGGAACGTCGATGCCCAGCTCATGCACATCCGCCGCCGTTGCCAGCTGCTGGTCGGCCGGCAAAACCACGGGCGCAAACAGCAGCTTTTCCTGGCCCATCCATAACCAGGCCAGCACCGCGGCGTACAGAGCAAGGCAAACTGCCACGGCGGCAGCGGCGAAGAGGGTCATGAAACGGGTACGGTCGGCAGACATGGCATTACGGCAAAAACTCCTTGCGGCCAGTTTAGCCGCAGCTATTGAAGCACCGGGCTTTGGGGGCCATTTCTCAAGCAAAATCACGGCATGCAAACGGATGCGCACACAAGCCCCGAGACCGGGCTGGAGAACTTGCTCAGGAGCGCCCACGCGGCACTCGACGGCGGCGACGTCAAGGCCGGACGCGAGTCTTCCCAGAAGCTGCTGAAAGCCGCGGAAGCCCTGGGTAACCGGCACTTCGAAGCCAGGGCATTGTTGTGCCTGGCACACTGCGACCGCATGGTGTCGCGCTACCGTCGCGCGCACAAAGCCAGCCAGCGCGCGGCCCAGCTGTTCCAGCTGCTCGGCGACAGCTCGGGTGAGGTGATGGCGCTCACCACCCACGCCTTTGTGTCGGTCAACCTGGGGCGCAACGAGGAAGCGGTCGAAGCTGCCCTGCTGAGCGTGCGCCTGTCCCAGTTCCTGGAAAAAGACGAACACACGGTGTTGTCCTTCAATGCGCTGGGCGTCGCCTACTTCTGGAGCCACAGCTTCGAAAAAGCCGAGCAGGCCCTGCGCACCGCGATCCAGATCGCTGAAAAAGCGCGCCCTCCCCCGAGCACCTTCCAGCCCCGCGTCAACCTCTGGTGGACCGAGTTGATACGCGTGTTCTACGAACGTTATTACGTGGGTGATTTGCCGGCCCTGGACCGGTTGCGCGAGCTGCGCGAAGCCGTCATTCGCCTGGTGGGGAGCGGGGACGCGCAGGGCGCCGCGGCCGGTACCCACGTGACGACCGAGGCCGTGCTCCTGTTCGGGCTGAGCCTGGACCAGTGCTGGCATGGCCGCATCGGGCAGGCCAGGCTGGACGCCGATGCGCTGGCCGGCTGGGCACGGCGTTACGGCACGGTGACCTGGCTGTCGGCGCTGGAGAGCTGGGTTCGGGCCGAAATCGCATGGGTCCAGAACGACTGGCCGGTGGCCATGCACCATGCGGCACGCATGATAGAGATCTCGGTTGACGTGGAGCATGAGCAACTGGCCTGCCTGGGACATCTGCTGTCGTCCCAGCTGTACGTGGCACAGGGCAAAAACGGCGAGGCGCTGGACGAGTTGCGACGGCTGCGGCTGCGCGAGCAGCTGATCCGCGCCGACTCGCTCGAAACGCGCGAGAAGGTGGTGGAGTGGCAGGTCGACCTGCGCCAGCAGCAGCTCAGCGTAGGCCGGCTGGAGGTAGCCTCGCGCCAGCTCGAAAAGCTGTCGCTGGAAGACACCTTGACCGGCATCCCGAACCGGCGCAACTTCGAGATCTATGCGGGTGAGCTGCTGCGCGGCGGCCTGGAGCGCGGGCAACCGCCCTGCCTTGCGCTGGTGGACGTGGACCGTTTCAAGCAGATCAACGACAACTTCTCGCACCAGGCCGGCGACGCGGTGCTAAAGCGTATTGCGCACATCCTCAAGTCGCATGTGCGCGCGGAAGACATGGCGGCCCGCCTGGGCGGCGACGAGTTCGTGATTGTGTTCAAGAATGCCGAGTTGCGCGTGGCACGGCAGGTGTGCGCGCGGATCGCGGACGCCGTGCTTGCCTTCGACTGGTCGTCAATTGCCGGTGGCCTGCGTTCCAGCATCAGCGTCGGGGTGGTGGCCGCGCTGCCAGGCGACACGGTGGAATCGCTGACGCATCGCGGCGACACCGCCATGTACGAACACAAGAAGAAGCGCGCCTGAACAGCGCGTTTTCATTGCCGCGCGGGACCGGTCCGCCCGGGCGATCAATCGGCCTGGATGTTGAACTCCTTGATGACCTTGGCATACCGGTTGTGGTCGTAGGCATTCAGCTTTCCGAGCACCGCGCCGTCCCCGCCCACCGGCACCGTGGCAATGGCCGTCAACCGCGCCAGCACGTCGGGCATCTTGATGATCTCGTTCATATGGGTGTTGAGTGTCTTCACCACGTCCGCCGGCATGCCCTTGGGGCCCATCAGGCCCTGCCAGGCGCCTACGTCGGAATCCTTGTAGCCACCCTCGGACAGCGTGGGCACATTCGGCATCAAGGGTGAACGTTGCGGGTCGGCCACGGCAATCGCCGCCAGCTTGCCGCTGGCAATGTGCTGGGACACCGGGCCCAGCGTGGTGTACATGAAAGGTACATGGCCGCCAATCAGGTCGACCACCGCCGGTGCACTGCCCCGGTAGGGCACCTGCGCGATCTTGGTACCCGCATTCTTGTTGAACATCTCTCCCAGGATGTGCATCGGCGAGCCGCTGCCCGGGCTGGCATAGGTGGCGATCTTGCCGGCTTTGGCCGCGGCCACCAGGTCCTTGGTGCTGGTAATGCCGGTAGCGGTGTTGACCACCAGGAACAGCGACTGGCTGCCGATCTCGATGATCGGTGTGAAGTCGTTCAGCACGTCGTAGTTGGCGCCCGCGCCAGCCTTCAGCACCAGTGTGGCGATGGAGATGGTGTTGGGCGTGAGCAGCAGCGTGTGGCCATCGGGGGCTGCCTTGGCCACCGACGCGTTGCCGATGGTGCCGCTGGCACCGGGGCGGTTTTCCACGATCACTGTCTGGCCCAGGCGCGGTGCCAGCTTCTCGGCAAACAACCGTGCCAGCGCATCGGTGTCGCCTCCGGCCGGGTACGACACGACGATGGTGATCGGTTTGGTGGGGTAGGCCGTCTGCGCCACGGTCTGGCCACAGGCAAGGGTGATGGCCAAGGCCATGGCACTGGCAACTAGGTGGCGGCGGGTAATTTTCAAGATGAACTCCTTCGGGTTAGAAAACAGACAACAGGTACTCAAACCATGGCGTACGCAACGATCTCCAGCTTCATGCCGGGCACCACCAGCGCCGCCACGGCGGCACTGGAGCGGTTGGGGAAAGGTGCCCGGAAAAACTCGCGGTAGACACGGTCGATGGCCGGCATGTCGGCCACGTCGGTCATGTAGATCAAGACCTGTGTTACATCGTCCAGCGTTCCACCTGCGGCCTCCAGCGCGCGGCGCAGGTTGGCAAACGTCAGGCGCGCCTGCTCGTCAATCGGACCGGTGCTGATGCTGCCGTCCGCTCGCACCGGGCCGTGGGCGGTGAACAACATGCCGGCGGACTTGACCGCCCATGAAAACGGCTGCCTCGGTTCGGGCAAGCCCACGTCGACCACCTGCTTCATTGTGTCTGCTCCTGGATCCGCTGCGCCAGCCGCCGGTACCACGGGTGGCCGGCGTCGTGCAGCGCGGTATGGGTCTGGAAGTGGTCCTGCCCGGGCAGCACGGACAGGGAAACACTGGCGGATTGCAGCTTCAGCAGCTCCGCAATACGCAGGTTGGAGCGCCGCACGCGCTCACTGTCCTGCGCGCCGCAAGACAGCTCAAACGGCACGCGGTTACCCGCCGTCCAGCAGATCGGGCTCATCACCGCGTCCTGCGCCGCGTCGGCCAGCACCATCGAGTACACCCGTTCTTCCAGGCTGCCCGGTGCCGGCGACGGGTGGTACAAATCCATGATGCCGCTGATGGGCAGGCAGGCGCGCACTGCTTCCGGCGGCACACCGTGGCGCACCCTGTCGGCGCAGCGCAACGCCACCAGCGCGGCCAGATGGCCACCTGCGGAGTGTCCACCCAGAAACAACTGGTCACCGGAACCGCCAAACCGCCCGATGTTTTTTGCGATATGGGCCAGCGCCTGCACACTGTCCTCGAAAGCCGCGGGCAGGGGATGCTCAGGCACCAGGCGGTACGCCGGCGTAACGAACACGCAGCCCAGGCGCACGACATGTGGCGCCATGAAGCTGTTGAAATCCGGATAACCATTGGTCCAGCCGCCGCCGTGCCAGAACACCAGCACTGGCGCATTCTCGGCATGCAGTGGCGCAAACACGTGGTAGCGCTGCAGGAGATGCGGCCCATAGGCCACGCCCCGCTCAACCCGCATACCGTCCAATGGCAGCTCATGCGCCCAGCGCATCACGGTTGCCGCATAGTCTTCTGCCGCCTTGAACGGCATCGGCATCTGGTGGTCCGGATCGACTTCAAACCTGGGCAGGACGGCAGAGGTGGGCATGGCATTTTTATGCTACCACCCACTGACGGCGCCGAAGTCTCATTGGTGAAACGACCTCGTAAAACGCTGGCGCATCAGGACTTGGCCCTGGGCCGCGCCGGCTTGGCGGGCAGCCAGGCCCGGATGCCGTCCAGCAGCAGTTTCAAACCCACTTCAAACGACTGATCGGCGGACAGTTCGGGAAACGCGTCGGCCAGAAAATGCGCGCCCGGGTAACGGTCGCGCGCCGAAGAGTTACAGCACCAGCCCCTGGTGGAGAACCGCTCCATCTGGCGCCAATTCCGCTTTGTGGACAACACACGCTGGTCGGTGGGCAAGCAGGTGTTGCTGGGGGATGCCCTGTGTGTGGCGCACTACTCCATTGGCTCGGGCACATCCCGAGCAACCAGGCCGAATCGGTCACCGTCCTGCAGGCCGAGGTGGAGCGCTGGGCGGCCGTGATCAAGAAGGTAGGGCTGGAGCCACAGTAGGGAGTGCGAGCGAACGGCCCTACCAGGGCCGGTAAAAAATCGGCACCGAGTATCGCCGCGTCAGCCCGTCCGTCTCGGTACGCGCCAGCGCCGCATCCACATCGTCGATGGCACGCGGATCGTGGCGCGACAGATGCATCCACTCGCGGTCCGCGTGTTCATTGGCCGTGCGCTCAGACCAGGCATACACGCCTCTGGAAATATTCAAGGCCAGATAAGCCGTCGCCCTGGCAAAAAGCGCCAGCCCCACAAATACCACCAGCCATAAAACCAGCACAGCGAGTGCCAGACTGCCTTGCGACCAGGCATCGACCAGACGGTCGGCCACCACGATCAGCACGGACAACACGGTCGCCAGCATGGCCGATGACAGGCCGCGTGCCAGCCCTGCCATCGTGCTGCGCCGGGCCGGGGATGGCGCCGCAATAGCGGGATCGCGCGGGCCTGGCCGCGGTACCAAATATTCGTTGTGAATGGTGTCGCTCATGCTGAGATCCCTTGCATCTGCACGCGCCCGGTCAATGTGCCGGTCACGCAAATAGATAGTAGGGACAACTGCCGCGCTGTTCCACTTTTGGTTCGTGATGCCGCGTATTCACCCGAGGAATGCCCGGTTTGCGATCACGCGCGCCGTTGTAACGGCATTCGACTGGCCGTCTCTATGGGCAGTGCCTGCAAGCGCTTAGCCCGCCTTGGCCAGTCCCGGCGGGTTGGCGGAAGCCTGGCGGAAATGGCCGGCCCCCTCTTCCGACAGCTTGACGCCGGCCGCCTTGACCGCGCTGTCGGGCACCTTCACCAGCGGCGTGTAACCAGGGTGGTGGTGCTCCAGGAAAGGGCTGTTGCGGGCGGCATTGAAACAGAACAACACGGTCCAGCGCCGGTCCGGCGAGCGGTTCTGGTCCGAGCGGTGCATCACGTTGGCGTGGAAGAACAGGCCGTCGCCGGGCTCCATTTCGGCGTAGACGAGGTCCATGCTTTTTAGCATCTGCTCGACCCGTGCCGGGTCGGCTCCGACCTGCTCGCCTGGCAATACGCCGTGGTTCACGCGCCCCGCAAGGTGCGAGCCGCGCAGCACCTGCAGGCAGCCGTTTTGCCGGGTTGCGCGGTCCAGCGCCACCATGACGCTGCCCATATACGGGTACATACAACCGTTGTGGTACCAGTAGCCGTAGTCCTGGTGCCATTCCCAGGCGCCGCCGTCAAAAGGCTCCTTGGCCGTCAGCTTGGAGTGGTAGTGGTAGACCTCGCCGCCCAGCATCTCCTCTATGGTGTCCACCACCCGATGCGAACGCGCTGCCAGGCCGTAGACGCTGTCGCCGGGATGGTTCCACAGCGCCATGCGGGTGGACTTGCCCTCGGCGTCCTTGCGCTCGTACAGGCTGGAGTGCAGCTGCGGGTCCTGCTCGATGGCGGCGCGCAACAGACCGGTTTCCTCGGCATCGAACAGTCCGCGCACCATGACGTAACCGTCGCGCTCGTAGGCGGCGCGCTGGTCCGCCGTAAATATGCTGGTCATGGCTTGTCTCCTGGTGAGGGTGTCCGACCCCGGTATTTCAGCATACCCCCAGACGCGCCGCGCAGCTTGGGCCCGCATACAGATGCTCCTGTCGAGGTGTGCCGCGGCCAGCCGGTAGGGAGTAAGATGTTGCGGGATTTGGTGGCATTCTTTTTTGACCGGGCTTATGCAAACCGCAAATACAAAGCGATTCAAGGACTTGGCTCGTTCTTGGATGGTTGCCCCGGATCGTGACCGTTTTTTATCCGGCAACCACCACAATCGACATCGCGTTAGCCCTCAATGGCAAACACATCGCCTACTCCTATCACCTTCTTCGGGGCTCTGAAGCTGGTGGTGCTGCTGCTGTTCCGACCTGCGCGGTTTTTTGAATTCCAGGCGCGCGACACGGTAGTTCTAAGTGCCGCGACGAAACCTGCACCCATCGAGGCGGCGCTCGTTGTTCGGCGTGCATTCTTCGCCTCTCTCGTTCTGGTGCTTGCCTTCGCTGCTGCTGGCTTTGCGATCGGGGCGCTGAGCGGCCGCCTTGGCTGCACTCGACCCGGAACCGTTGCGTGGCTTCAGATTGCAGGCACGAGTCCTCTACTTTGGGGTACTCTATTCATCCGCGGTTGGGAAATTCAGACCTACGGCGGCATTAACCTTACGGAGCGAGTAAACCAGTGGATTTACCGCAGTCTCTATTGCGTCGGCACAGCCGTTCTAGTGTCTTCGTTAGCAGTGGCAACGTGCAGTTGAGGGCTCCCGTCGCTCGGCCGACCGCCTACGGCGTCGGCTGAGCGGCGGCGTAACGCCTCGCGGCCATCGTCACGCCCTTCCGTTCAAATTGCCTTCAGTTCAATCCCCGACGCTATAAACGTGTTGGCTTCCGGCAGGTAGGCCTCATCAACACATCCGATGGGCAGGCCTTGCTTATGCGATGCTCAAAGCAGTCCATGAAGGAAAGCGCCCGGAACATGCGCTGATACCAAGTCGTCAGCGTGGTTGGTTCCCACGGGTCGTACGCCCACCCGGCGGCAATCTGAATCTTCGAACGCTAACCCGTACGAGAGCTAGGAGCCAATGCCAAACCCAACCTCGAAATCATTGCGCTCCGTCCGATCCCGCCCCCGCAGCAACCACAGAGGCCGCGTCGCAAACGCCACTGGCAAGCCTGACTTTCCATCCGTCGGATTGATGGCCCGCTCGAACACCGACGTCCCCGGCATATAACGCAGCGCCACGCCGGCGCGGCGCTGGGTGGAGCGGTTGACGCGCGCGCCGTGGATCATGTGAACGTCGTGCATGGACATCTGGCCCGGTTGCAACTCCAGGTCCACTGCTTCGCGTTCGTCGAATACGTCTTGCACGGTGCGCAGGTTCAGCACCAGGTCCTGCCGGTCTTCCACCAGGTGCGCGTGTGTCACGCCGGCGGCGTGCGACCTGGGGATCACGCGCAGGCAACCGTTCCCGGTGGTCGATGGGTCCAGCGCCACCCATACCGTGCAGTTGGCCAGCGGGCGTATCGGCCAGTACTGGCCGTCCTGGTGCCACGGTGTCTCCAGGCCGTCGCCGGCCGGCTTGCAGAACACGTGGCAGCCCCACAGGATGATGTCCGGCCCTATCACCTGCTCGACGATGTCAAGGATGTCGGGGTCCATCGCCAGGTCGAGAAAATCCTTGTGGCCGCGTACACCGTCCATGTTTTTGCCGCCACCGGCGCCAGCAACATGGGCGCTTACCAGCTTCTCGGGGCGCACCCCGGGGTTGTCGCGAATCAAACGGTCAAGCGACTGTCGCAGCTTGTTGACCTTCTCAGTGGACAAGCGGAACTCCGGGATCAGGTATCCCTGCGCAAGATAATGGCGGACTTCCGCG
>JANLPN010000563.1:0-2613 GCA_031367285.1 Betaproteobacteria bacterium
CACAATTTCCGATCAAAGCCAGAAAGGGACAGCTTAAAAGCCTACGCCTGTTAGTCGTGGCAATGCTGGACCGCCTGGACCTCAGCACACAGCAAAATCTGGTCGCCAAAAAACTCGACGTCCAGGCCATGGATATCGCACAACAAGCTTATTGGCTGACCGCAGGAATGCAATTGGCACCAGACCTGTATCTTGAGCATGCCAAGCAGTTTGTGAAAAGGACGCAGGCCCGCGCCAGCCATGTTTTTGCGATGATCAATGAGAGGCGTGAAAGTGGCAATCTGCTTATCAGTCTGACCGCTAAGTCACGAGTATTTTTGATTGAGCTATTGGGGCCACGATCCAACCCCAAGTGGCCAATGCGGTCTGGTACCGTAACTCAAAAAATGGAGATAGGGCGCTTTGTCGAGACGCTGATATCGGGGCTTGCAGGTAACCCCTCAGCTGAAGCAATGGAGGCACTTATTGCCCTTCTGATGCGTGAAGAATTGAAGCATTGGAGCGACCACTTGAATTGGGCGCTGTACGATCAACGCGTTACCAGGCGGAAAGCCAAGTTCCAGCCAGCGTCGGTGGCACAGGTATGTGCCACCCAAGCAAATCTGAAGCCCGCCAACGCAGCCGACCTTTGGGCATTGACGGTGGAGCACCTAGCACAACTGGTTAATGACATTCGGCACGGCAACACCAATGACTATCGCCAATACTGGGCTGCTGAGAACCCCAGACTGGAGGACGAATGCCGCGACACACTGCTGTCCGATCTGAAGGTACGCCTTGCCCCCATTGGCGTATTGGCGGAGCCTGAAGGTCGTTACGCAGACGAAAAGCGGGCTGACATCAAAGTTATGTCTGCGCCTTACCAGATTCCGGTCGAAATCAAATGCGAATGGCACCCGCAGGTTTGGAAAGCCATCAGCGAGCAGTTGGTCGCCAAGTACAGCAGGGAGACCGCTAGCGATGAGTATGGAATCTTCCTCGTCTTCTGGTTCACGGGCAAATTGAAAGCCGCTCCGCAGGACGGCGGTCAAAGGCCAAAAACACCGCAAGAATTACAACGACGGTTGATCGCAACTCTGTCAGATGAACTGCGGCACAAGATCGCGGTGCTTGTTGTCGATTGCTCAAAGAGATAGGCAATTGCGTCGCACCAACTCACACCGGCCGGCTGTCGCGCCAGCGGTAGTACCACACCGACGGCGCCAGGAACCAGGGGTTGCCGGTATAGAAGGGGCGGGTCTCGAAGGCCAGGCCGTCGAGGGCGGTGCGCCCTTCAGGCAGGCCCAGCACCTGCTGGCCGATACGCATGCCGAAATAACTGGCGGTACCTACACCGGCGCCGCAGTAACCCATGGCGTAGTGCATGCCGTCGTGCCGGCCCACATGCATGAGTTCGTCGAATGTGTAGGCGACAAAACCGCACCAGGAATGGCTGATACGGGTGTGCTGGAGCTCCGGAAACAGCGCCACCATGTCGGCATGCAGCTTGGGGCCGCTCACGCGCGGGTCGGTCTCCTGGTGCGAAACACGGCCGCCAAACAGGATGCGCGTGCGGTCGGGCGACGCGCGGTAGTAGTACACCACCTTGCGCGTGTCGCTGACGATGCGGTTCCTCGGAATCAGCCGGTCCACCACACCGTCCGGCAGCGCCTCGGTAGCGATCATGTAGCTGCCAATCGGGATCACGCGGCGCTGCAGCCAGGGCGTGATGCCGCCGGTGTAACCATTGGTGGCCACCACCACATCGCGCGCCATGACAGGACCTTTGGGCGTATTGACGCGAAACAGCGAGCCCTGCTTTTCGATGGCGGTTACAGGGCAACGCACCGCCACCTGCGCGCCGGCCGCCATGGCGCGCTCCAGCAGCCCCTGGTGGTAACGCGCCGGATGCACCGAGCAATGCCGGGTATAGACCACTCCGCCCCAGTACGCGTCGGTGCCGAGTTCGCCGCGCTGTTCGGCACGCGGCACCACGTGGGCCTCCACTTCCAGGCCCTTGGGTTGCGTAGCGATCCGTTTGGCCAGGGCCTCGAACTGCGCCGCGTTGTGCGCCGCATGAAAACGCCCGACCCGGCCAAAGTCACAGGCGATACCCTCGCGTTGCACAAATTCCGCTATCCAGGCCAGGGACTGCTGCCCCTCCTTGAGGATGGCCGTGGCGCGTTCCGCACCATGACGGCGCGCCAGCTGGTCGAAGCTGGGCTTGATGCTGGTCGATACCTGGCCGCCATTGCGCGTGCTGCAGCCCCAGCCGACTTCCTCGGCATCCAGCACCAGGGTGGAACGCCCGCCGCGTGCGGTCTGCAAGGCCGCGTGCAGGCCGGTGTAGCCGGCACCGATCACGGCCACGTCCACCGTGGCGGGCAGGGGCGCGTCGGGCAACACGGGCCGGGGCACGTCGTCCCACCAGTAGGGGGCGAGTCTGCAGTCCTGCATCAGGTCGGTCTGGTTCATGGGCTTGGTGGTTCAGCAGTCCGCCAGCACCAGGTCGGCGCCTTTTTCGGCCAGCATGATGGTGGGTGCGTTGGTATTGCCGGAGGTGAGGGAAGGAAAAACCGAGGCGTCGATCACACGCAAGCTCTGCACGCCGTGAACACGCAGCTTGGGGTCCAC
>JANLPN010000566.1:0-7615 GCA_031367285.1 Betaproteobacteria bacterium
TTTGGCGCCTTCATGGAAAAACGCAAGCCGGATTTTTCCAAAGTCTGACCATCGCCACGCGGACTTCACCCAACCAGCAATGAGGACCTTCTGATGACCACACTCAAGGGCAAGACCCTTTTTATTACGGGCGCCTCGCGCGGCATCGGTCTGGCCATCGCTAAACGCGCGGCGGCGGACGGTGCCAATATCGTCATCGCCGCCAAAACCACCGAATCCAACCCCAAGCTGCCCGGCACCATCTACAGCGCGGCGGCCGAGGTTGAAGCGGCCGGTGGCAAGGCACTGGCGCTGTCCGTGGACATCCGCGAAGAGGGCGCCGTGCTTGCTGCGGTTGCCCAGGCCGTCGAAGTTTTTGGCGGCATCGATATCCTGGTCAACAACGCCAGCGCCATCAGCCTCACCAATACCGAGGCCACGCCCATGAAACGCTTTGACCTCATGAATGGCGTCAACGCACGCGGCACCTACCTGTGCACCATGGCCTGCCTGCCGGCGCTCAAGAAGTCGGCTGCGGCGGGGCGCAACCCGCATGTATTGACCATGTCGCCGCCGCTGTCCATGAAGCCGCATTGGTTCAAGAACCACACGGCCTACACCATGGCCAAATACGGCATGAGCATGTGTACGCTGGGGCATGCTGCCGAGTTCAAACCGTATGGCATTGGCGTCAACAGCCTATGGCCGCGCACCGCAATTGCCACCGCCGCGCTGCAGATGATTCCAGGCGTGGACGTCAGCTTGTGCCGCACGCCCGAAATCCTGTCCGACGCGGCATATCTGATCCTCACCGGGGACAGCTCGAACACCGGTAACTTCTACATCGACGACGCCCTGCTTGCGTCCCACGGCGTGACCGACCTGGAGCAGTATTCCGTGACGCCGGGCACGAAGAACTTTATTCCCGACTTCTTTGTGGATTGAGAGCGGCCCGACGTTTTCCTGGGGGCTTGGCCGAAAGCTTCTTTCAACGTACCCGCCGCCAATCTTTACCTGATTATCTTAATTTGGTAAAATTTAACCAACACTGGATAAATTGGTTAATAACATGCCCGCACACTCTCTGTTCCCGCGCGTGGTGTTGGCGCAAACCTATCTGCAACGCCTGACAGACAGGCCTGACCGGGCCTTGAGCCTGTTCGGGCCGCGCCAGATTGGCAAGACAACGTTTCTGACGGGAGACCTTGCGCGCCAGGCCAAGGTGGAGCATCTGCTTCCCATCTATGTCGACTTGATGGCGGCACAACTTCCTCTGGAGGCGATCAACGGTGCATTGCGCGACCAGCTCTTTGCGCTCAAGGCCAGAAAGCTGCGCCAAGGCGTCAAGAGTGTCTCCGCCATGGGTGTCGGTCTTGCCATGGACGCGCCGCCCGAGCCACCGGGCAGCGCCGATGCCGGGCAGCAACTGCAGCACCTGTTCGCCGACCTGCTTCGCCAACCAGGCGTTGGCTGCGTGCTGCTCATGCTTGACGAAGTGCAGGAGGTTGCCAGAACGGGTGCTCAAGGCGATCAGGCGATGCGGGCAGTACGCGCGCTGTTCAACCAGCATAAGGTAAGCAACAAGCTGTTGTTGCTGATGACGGGTTCCTCCCAGGAGGGGCTGACGCGTTTGTTCGCCTCTCCCGCGCAGGCCAGTTTTGGCCTGGCCGACCGTGAAGACTTCCCGCCGCTGGGGCTGGACTACGTGCGTTTTGTCGCCGACCGGGCCAATGCCGGGCGCAACACAAAAAGCCGGCTTCAACCCCAAATCCTGTTCTCGGTATTTACCAGGCAGCTCGGCAATCGACCGGCTGACCTGGAGGCTTTCGTGGGCCACCTCAGCACCTACAACCTGGAAGACCCGGAGGTGGCTGTCGATGACTTCCTGACCAGACGGTATCCGCCACAAGACATCGCGCAAAGATTCAATGCATTTACCCCGGTTCAGCGCTTCCTGCTAAACGAAATTGCCCTTGGCGCCCGGCAATTCACCGGGCGCATGATGCTGGACAAGCTGGAACGGGAGTTGGGTGTTGGCATCACAGGCGCGGCAGTGCGCAAGGCACTTCTCAGCTTGCCGGGGAATACGGTAGCCAACCCGGATCGGGGTCGTTACGTGATTGAAGACAAACTGCTGGAGCGGTGGTTGCTGGCGCAGCGGAAAGTCTGAGAAGCAGTTCCGGTGGTGTGCCAAAAAAACGTCACCGTCCTAGCCGCTGGACGCTACCATGGCATTGTCTTTTTGCGGGATGTTGTATGGGTTACGGTTCGGTTTTTGCACAGGGGCTGCTGGCTGGCAAAGTGGTGCTGGTTACGGGCGGCGGCTCGGGCATAGGGCGCTGCACGGCGCATGAACTGGCCGCGCTCGGGGCCCATGCCGTGCTGGTGGGGCGCAAGGCCGAAAAGCTGCAGGCGGTGCAGGATGAAATTGCCCACGACGGCGGCTCGGCCAGTTTCCAGGTCTGCGACATACGCCAGGAAGAAGCGGTCAAGCAAACCGTAGCTGCCATCGTGGCGGCGCATGGCCGTATCGACGGGCTGGTCAACAACGCGGGCGGGCAATACATCATGCCGCTGGAGTCCATCAGCGCCAAGGGCTGGCAGGCGGTGCTCGATACCAACCTGACCGGCGGTTTCCTGGTGGCGCGCGAGTGTTATCTTCAGGCCATGCAACACAGCGGCGGCAGCATAGTCAATATCGTGGCCGACATCTGGGGTTCCATGCCCGGCATGGGGCACAGCGGCGCGGCGCGCGCGGGTATGGTCAGTTTTACCGAGACGGCGGCGCTGGAATGGGCCCACAGCGGGGTGCGCGTCAACGCGGTGGCGCCCGGCTACATCGCCTCCAGCGGCATGGACCATTACCCGCCCCAGTTTGCCCCCATGCTGCGCGACATGGTCGCCACCGTACCGCTGGGCCGTTTCGGCAATGAGGCCGAAACCTCGGCCGGCATTGTTTTTCTGCTGGGCCCGGCAGCATCGTTTATCAGTGGCACAACCCTGCGTATCGACGGCGCCCGACCCCAGGGTCGTATGGGCTGGCCGATCCAGCGCGCCAAGCCGGGAGCCCCGGTGCCCGACGCCATCACGCCTTTCGGCGGCTTCCACCGAGCCATCACCCCAAAGATTTTTTCCTCCTGAAACCTTTCACACCGCCCATGAACTTCACGCATGAACATCTGGAAATCCAGAACACGCTAAAGCGATTCATCGATGCCGAAATCAATCCCCACGTAGACGAATGGGAAGCGGCGGAAATTTTCCCGGCCCACGAGGTGTTCAAGAAGCTGGGTAACCTGGGCTTGCTGGGCCTGACCAAACCGGAAGCTTATGGCGGCGCCGGCCTGGACTATTCGTATGCCGTGGCGATGGCCGAAGGCCTGGGCCATATCGAGTGCGGCGGCGTGCCGATGGCCATCGGCGTGCAGACCGACATGTGTACTCCGGCATTGGCACGTTTTGGCAGCGAGGAGCTCAAGCGCGAGTTTCTTGCGCCGGCAATTGCGGGCGACATGGTGGGTTGTATTGGCGTCAGCGAGCCGGGCGCCGGCAGCGACGTGGCATCCATCAAAAGCCACGCGCGCAAGGACGGCGACGACTATGTCATCACGGGCCAGAAGATGTGGATCACCAACAGCCTGCAGGCCGACTGGATGTGTATGCTGGTCAACACCGGCGATGGGCCGCAGCACAAGAACAAGAGTCTGGTGATGGTACCCATGAACACACCGGGCATAGAAAAGGCGCGCAAGATACGCAAGATCGGCATGCACGCCAGCGACACCGGCCTGATTTATTTTGACGACGTGCGGGTGCCGCAGCGTTACCGCATCGGCGCCGAAGGCCAGGGCTTCATGTACCAGATGATGCAGTTCCAGGAGGAGCGCCTGTGGGCGGCGGCCAGTTGCCTGCAGAGTCTTGGCAACTGCATCCAGTGGACGGTGGACTGGGCGCAGGAGCGCAAACTGTTCGGCGCCACGCTGGCCGACCAGCAATGGGTGCAGTTCAAGCTGGCGGAAATGAAGACCGAGGTCGAGAGCTTGCGCGCCCTGACCTACCGCGCCTGCGACCTCTATGTGCAGGGCCAGGACGTGACCGAACTGGCCTCGATGGCCAAACTCAAGGCCGGCCGGCTCAACCGCATCATCCCCGACGGTTGCCTGCAGTTTTGGGGCGGCATGGGCTATACGCTGGAGAACAAGGTGGCGCGTATGTACCGCGACGGGCGGCTGGGCTCCATCGGCGGCGGTGCCGATGAAGTTATGCTGCAGATTCTGGCCAAAACCATGGGCATCGCCAAGCGGCCGCCCAAGGGCTGAAGAACACGCAGGAGCAACATTGAGCGACAACCACAACCCCTCCCAACCCATGACCGCAAACCCGAAAGACGACAGCAGTGAACTGGAGGCACTGTCCTACCTGGTCACCCGTTTTGCCAGCCGGGAAATAGCGCCGCACGTGCAGGCGTGGGACAGGGCGGGCGAATTTCCGCGTGAGTTGTACAGCCGCGCCGCGCAGCTGGGTTTGCTGGGCCTGGGTTACCCGGAGGACCTTGGCGGTACACCGGCCACCAACCGCATGCGCAACGCCTTGGCCTTGCCGCTGGCGCGTTTTGGTGCCAGCGGCGGGGTGTTTGCGAGCCTGTTCTCGCACAATATTGCCTTGCCGCCGGTGCTGCGCCACGGCTCGGCGGAGCTGCAAAAGCTGGTGGTACCACCGGTGCTGCGCGGCGAAAAGATTGCGGCTTTGGCCATCACCGAACCGGGCGGCGGCTCGGACGTGGCGGCACTGCGCACCACCGCCCGGCTGGATGGCGACGACTATGTGATCGACGGCGAGAAGACCTTCATCACCTCAGGGCTACGTGCCGACTTCATCACCGTGGCAGTGCGCACCGGTGAAGCCGGGCTCTCGCTGGCGGCGATGGACACCCTGTCTGGCGACGTGGCGACCCCCGCACGCGGACCGCGCGGCATTTCGCTGATTGTGGTGCCGGGTGATGCCAAGGGCTTGTCGCGCAGCCCGCTCGAGAAGATGGGTTGGTGGTGTTCCGACACGGCCCATCTGCGTTTTGACGGCGTGCGTGTGCCGGCCCGCAATCTGGTGGGGGAGGCCGGCGACGGCTTCAAAATCATCATGGGCAATTTCAACGCGGAACGGCTGGCCATGTCGGTCGGCGCGCTCGGGTTCGCGCAGGCCTGTTTTGATGAAGCCCTGGACTGGGCGCGCCAGCGCAAGACCTTTGGCCAGGCGCTGGTGGAGCGCCAGGTGATTCGCCACAAACTGGTCGACATGCAGATGCGTATCGCGTCTACCGAAGCCTGGGTGAATGCGCTGGCCGACCGGGCCGACGCGGGGGACGAACTGGCCGGTGGCGACACGGCGTCGCAGTGGGTGGCGCAGGTGTGTATGCTAAAAAATCACGCCACCCAGACCATGCAGTTCTGCGCCGACCAGGCGGTGCAGATACTGGGAGGCATGGGTTTTATGCGCGGCACCCGCAGCGAGCGCATTTACCGCGAAGTCAAGGTCATGATGATTGGTGGAGGCTCGGAAGAAATCATGAAGGAGCTTGCGGCGCGCCAGCTCGGGCTATAGCGCAAACGCCATGTCTCTCCCCGCGGCCAAACGCGCCGTACCACCCGCCGCGCCCGCCACGGTCCAGTTCGAGCCCGAGTTCATCCAGGGCTTGACAAAAATATTCGAGGAAATGGTGGTGTTCAACCAGCTGCTGGGCCTCAAGGTCACGGCTATCACGCCCGACAGGGTGTCGGCGCGTATCGTGATGCGCCCCGAACTGGTAGGGCACTACGGCCATAACCGCGTACACGGCGGCGTGATCAGCGCCGGGCTGGACAACGTGGGCGCGCTGGCCGTGATGGCGGCCATCGGTGCACGCCACATGGGCGAGGCGCCAGCCGCGCGGCTGCAACGCTTCGGCAAGCTCGGCACCATCGACCTGCGCGTGGACTACCTGCGCCAGGGCATCAGCAGCCACTTCGACCTGCACGGCCAGGTCATGCGCCTGGGCTCGCGCGTAGCCTCGACCCGCATGGAGTTTTGTGACGCCGATGGCAAGCTGGTGTCCACCGGGGCGGGGGCGTATATCGTTTCGTGAGCGCGTTTGGCTGACTTTTTCTCCATAAGTACCAGTGGAAATAATACTTCTCAAATGAAGTAAGACAAATACGGATCAGATCAAAAGGGGGCATTTCAACTTTGCGTTGACAGCCGAAGTCGTAGGCTTGCGCAATAAGAATGCCGGCACTATAGTTGCCCTTAGCGAGAGGGACTCGTTGCAAAGAATGAACCGGCCGCTCGCCGTTTGCGCTGGCCATAACCATGTGACAGCGCAATCCTGACAAGCCACAATCCATCCAAGGAGACACCATGAAAAAAATACGGCTGCTGCTGGCTGCTGCCACATTGACGCTGAGCGCGTGCTGGGCCATTGCCGCACCTCCACCGCAGTATTTCGTCGACCAGACCAAGTTGCCCTTCAGTGGCGTTCAGGGCTCCACGACCTACTGGGGAGTGCAAAACGGCGCAGGCTACCGGTATGAGGTGCCACAGAACTGGAACGGGTCGTTGGTGATGTGGGCGCACGGCTATCGCGGAACGGGCCTCGAATTGACCGTGGACAACCACCCGTTGCGTGACTTCCTGATTGCAAGCGGGTACGCGTGGGCCGCGTCAAGCTACAGCAAAAACAGCTATGACCCAGCGCAAGGTGCCAAAGATACGCACGCGCTCTCCGCCTTCGTCACTGGCAAGATCGGCAAACCGAAGCGCACCTACATCACGGGCGCGTCGATGGGCGGCCATGTGACAGGCATCGTCGCTGAGCAGTGGCCCAAATCGTATGACGGCGCGATGCCGATCTGCGGCGTGTTGGGCGACTACGAGTTGTTCGACTACTTTCTTGATTTCAACGTTGCTGCGCAGACCCTCTCCGGCGTGCAGGAGCAGTATCCATTTGGATCGGCCTTCCTGAGCGCAGTGGTTCCGGCCACCAAGGCCGGACTGGGTCCATTTTTTCCATTTGCCTTGAATGCAAATGGCCAAAACTTCAAGTCGCTCGTCCAGTTGCGCTCCGGAGGTGTCCGGCCCATGTTTGACCAGGGGTTCCTGTACTGGAACTATGTCGCCGGTGACTTCCTGTTCGGATTGGGTGTGGGCGATGGAACCTTGCCGCGCCACCCCGGGGTGGCGGTACAGAACTCGGACGTGGTGTACCAGTTCGACACCAATTCCGCCCTGTCAAACGCCGAGGTGACCTTCAACGCGCAGGTCCAGCGCATCACCGCAGATCCGCAGGGGCGGCACACCAATGGATTGTCCAACGTGCCGCCTACCACGGGCGACCTCAAGATCCCCATGCTCACACTGCATACCCTGGGTGACCTGTTCGTGCCGTTCCTGATGGAGCAGGTCTACGCCGAACGCGTCGCCGCCAAAGGAAATTCGTCAAGGCTGGTGCAACGGGCCACCAGGGATGTCGGCCATTGCGCCTTCACGCCAACGGAACTGGTGACAACATTTGTCGACCTGGTCAAATGGGTGGAGGCCGGCGTCAAACCCGCCGGTGACAATGTGCTCGATGCAGCTACCGTGGCCAACCCTCAATTTGGTTGCC
>JANLPN010000017.1:0-3854 GCA_031367285.1 Betaproteobacteria bacterium
AGCAACAGGCTGGCCACATACCCGATCAGCCCGATGATGAGAATTCGACCATGCCCGACGCGGTCCGAGACGACACCCCACAACAAAGCCCCAACCAGCACACCGGCTGCATACACGCCACTGAGAAAGCCGACGTGGCGAGCGACTTCGGTGGCGCTTGCACCCGGCATCATGGGACTCAGCCAACCTGGCAACAAAGGCATGAGCGCCCCGTAGCCCGCTGAGACAACAAAAACAGCCGCCGCCAGCCAGGCCAATTGTGCTGGCCGCAATGCGACAGGACCCGGCTGCGGCCTGTTGGGCAATGTGCGAGACGTCATGGCCGAGAATCCGTCGCTGCCGTGCTCACAACATTACCGGCTTGTCCGGCAGCTCGTTCCCACTGCGGCCATCCGCCGGGAAATGCGTCACCAGGTGATGGGTTACGGACTGCAGGCCGCCGGCCACGCCGCGCGCATAGTCCGACTGTTGGAAGGCCATTTCCATCTCGCGGCAAATCCTGCTCCATTCGTGCGGGCTTACTTTTGCGCTGATGCCGCGATCGGCAACAATCTCTACCGCCCGGTCCGCAAGCAACAGGTAAATCAGCAAACCGCTGTTGGCATGGGTGTCCCACACGCGCAACTGCGAGAACAAATCGATCGCGCGTTCTCGGGCCGATTGGCCGTGGTACAGCGGCCGGCCGTCCAGTCCGCCCTCCACCACGAAACGGATTTCGCCGGTGTGTTCGGCTTCACTTGCCTTGATCATCTGCTCGATCTCGCGCAGAACGCTGGGCGGAAAAGCCCGTTTGACCTGCCCGTCGGTTGCCAGCAGATGTTTGACGATGCGTTTGATTTTCATCATTACCACCTTCCCGACGCGCCGCCGCCACCGAAGCCGCCCCCGCCGCCACTGAATCCACCGCCCCCAAAACCACCGCGGCTGCCACCACCTCTGCCCATGCCGCCGTAGTACCCGCCCATTCCATGTCCGCCCATGCCGCTTCCCAGCAGGGTAAAGAACAGTGCGACCACTCCGGCGATCACGGCGATAGATATGGCGCCGGCAAAGAACCACGCAAGCAACGCCACGGCTCCCCCGGTGACCACCGCGCCGGGAACCTTGCCTAAAGCGGAACGCAATACGCCGCCTCCAAAGAGAGCGAGGATGAACAGAATCGGAGCGTACTGCCCGATATTGCCGAACTCTCCAGTGCCCGAAGTGCGCCTTGCGCCAGGTTGCGGCAGCGGCTCCCCGTCCACCACGCGAATGATTTGCCCGACCCCGGCTGCGATTCCGCCATTGAAGTCCTGCTGTTTGAACAGCGGCAGAATAGTCTCGCTGATGATGCGTTTGCTGGTAGCGTCGTTCAACGCCCCTTCCAGGCCATATCCGACCTCGATGCGCAAGGTGCGGTCCGTCTTGGCAACCACCAGGATCACACCGTCATCGACCTTTTTGCGTCCCAGCTTCCATTGCTCCGCAACGCGCAAAGCGTATTGCTCGATGGCTTCGGGCGCGGTAGAGGCGACCATCAGCACCGCAAGCTGGCTGCCCTTACGCGCTTCAAACGCCGTCAGGGTCTGCTCCAGCGCAGCCTTCTGATCCGCAGTCAGCGTTCCAGTCTGGTCGATCACATGCCCGGTCAAGGGCGGGACCGCAACTTGCGCGCCTGCCAACAACGCCGCGAAAAGCGCAAACGCAAGCAGCAGCGCCCTCGCCACCCTGCTCATGCCAGGCACAGCAGTCACTTTGCAGCTCCAGAAGCAGCGGCTTTTGGCGCCACCGTTGTGGCATCAAAACTGACGCTCGGCGGCCGGGATATCTCTTTTTCGTTTTCGACCGTGAAGTTCGGCTTTTCCTTGTAACCCATGACCATGGCAGTCAAATTGGAGGGAAAGGAGCGCACCGTCACGTTGTAGTCCTGCACCGACTTGATGTAGCGGTTGCGCGCCACTGTCACGCGGTTCTCGGTGCCTTCGAGCTGCGCCTGTAGATCACGGAAAGCCTGGTTGGCGCGCAGGTTTGGATAGTTCTCTGTAACCACCATCAGCCTCGACAACGCCCCGGTCAATTCTCCCTGCGCCTGCTGGAACTTCTGAAATGCCGCAGGGTCGTTGATCAGCTCCGGCGTGGCCTGAATTGCCGTGGCCCTGGAACGCGCCTCGATCACCTTGGTCAGGGTGTCCTGCTCGAATTTGGCCTCCCCCTTCACCGTGGCGACCAGATTGGGTATCAGGTCGGAGCGGCGCTGGTACTGGTTGACGACCTCCGACCAACTCGCCTTGACTTGCTCGTCCGTGGTTTGAAAAGTGTTGTAGCCGCAGCCGCCAAGGCTCAAGGCCAAGCTTGCGATCAGGAATGTCATTAGTTTGCGCATGTTTTTCTCCAAAAAAATCCGTGAGTGGTCATGTTGCGGGTTGCAGTGCGACAGCGCTGTGCGATGGCGCACGCTTGACGCCCGCAAGCTTGGTGCGCTTGAGCATCAGCGCGTTGATGGCCACTACCGCCGAGCTGCCGGACATCGACAGCGCCGCGATCTCCGGCGACAACGTGAAGGGGTAGAACACACCTGCTGCCAGTGGGAAGGCGATCACGTTGTAGCCCACCGCCCACCACAGGTTCTGGTGCATCTTGCGCAGCGTGGCCCGTGAAAGCTCGATGGCGCCGACCACGTCGTAAGGGTCGCTTTTCATCAGCACCACCTGGGCGCTTTCCATGGCGACATCGGTGCCGGCGCCAATGGCAAACCCGACATCGGCCTGGGTCAGCGCCGGGGCATCGTTGATGCCGTCACCCACCATGCCGACCTTGTTGCCCTGGTCCTGCAGCGCCTTGATCTTAGCCGCCTTCTGGCCCGGAAGCACCTCGGCCAGCACGATATCTATGCCCAGCTCCTTGCCGATGCGCTCGGCCGTGGCCTGGTTGTCACCGGTCATCATTGCCACCTTGACGCCGCGTTCTTGTAGCTTGGCAATCGTCGCCTTTGATGTCGGGCGCACCGCGTCCGCGATGGCGATCAGTCCGATGAGATGGCCGGCGCGGGCGACATACACCACGGTTCGGCCTCCCCCTTCAAGCCGCGTAGCCTCGGCGGTTAATGCATCGAGGTTCACGCTCTCGGACTGCATGAGTTTGCGGTTGCCCAGCAGGATGGCATCGGAACCGATGGTGGCCCGAGCGCCCTGCCCATCGATGTTCGTGAAGCCGGTGGCAATGTCGGCGGGGGAGGAACCGGCGCGCTTGAGCACGGCCAGTGCCAGTGGATGCTCCGAGAACTTCTCGACGGCCGCCGCGGTTGCCAGCAACCGGGCTTCGCTGACACCAGGCGCGGTCACCATCTCGACCACATCGGGCTGGCCAAGCGTTAGTGTGCCTGTCTTGTCGAAGACGATGACGGTAAGCCGGGTGGCATTTTCCAGCGCAGCGGCGTTCTTGAACAGAATGCCGTTCATGGCCCCCAGCCCGGTCCCGACCATGATGGCCATCGGCGTGGCCAACCCGAGTGCGTCGGGACACGCGATCACAAACACCGTGATGGTCAGGGTCAATGCGAACAGCAACGGCTGGCCGATGACCCAGAACCAGACGCCAAAGGTCAATAACCCGATGGCGATGGCAGCCAGCACCAGCCACTGGGACGCCTTATCCGCGAGCAACTGACCGGGAGCCTTGGAGTTCTGCGCCTCCTGCACCAGCTTGACGATCTGCGCCAACGCGGTGTCCGCGCCCACCTTGGTTGCCTTGTAACGAAAACTGCCGCTCTTGTTGATCGTCGCGCCGATGACCGGGTTGCCGACCACCTTCTTCACCGGCATCGACTCGCCGGTCAGCATGGACTCGTCCACCTGCGAGCTGCCTTCGGTGATCTC
>JANLPN010000030.1:0-21364 GCA_031367285.1 Betaproteobacteria bacterium
GCACCGCGGTGTTTTTTTTGCCTTCGGCCACCAGCACCTGGGGCTTACCTTGTGCGGCGTGACGGCGCGGCTTGTTACAGACCTGGTGCTGGGCCGCGTGCCAGGTATCGATATGGCGCCCTACCATGTAGGGCGGTTTTAGGGCTTGTCCGCAAATGGGCTGCAGCACACCGTCACCAGCGGCCCACGTGCGGCACCTCTAGGTGCTGGTCCCAAGTCCTTCGGACAGTTGCCGCGCATGGGCTCGCACAATGCCGCCCAGCTGGTGCAACTCCGCTTCGCTGCGGCCGGACTTGAGGCCGCTCACGCTGATGGCACCAAACGGGATCTTGCCGCGGTTCTGGAAGGCGGCGCCAACGCAGAACACGCCTTCGTGGTCTTCCTCGTCATCGAACGAGTAACCCTGTTGGCGTATTAGCTTCAGCTGGCGTTTGAGTGCGGTCGCACTTGTGATGGTGTGGGGTGTGCGCCGCGGCAGGCCGATGCGGCCGATGATGGCGTCGACCTCGTCCGTTCCCAGCATTGCAAAAATCGCCTTGCCCACCCCCGAGCAGTGGGGCAGTTCGCGCCGGCCCAGGTAGGTGGAAAGCTGCACCGGGCCGGGCCCATCCACCCTCAGCAGCGCCACCACGTAGCCGTCGTCCAGCACGGCCAGCCGCGACGTGAGCCCGGTGCTCCTGGTGAGGCTCTCGAGCACCTTCTGGCCGACGGCGGTGACCGAATCGTTGCCGCGCAAACCATCGGCCAGCTGGGCCAGTGCCGGCGTCAGCCGGTAACGCCGCGTCATGCCTTCGCCTTCGTCCGCCACATAACCCCGTGCGATGAGCGTCTGCAGGATCGAGAACGAGTTGCTCTTGGACATGGTGACGCGGCGCGAGAGCTCGGACACGCTCAGCCCCGGGCGGCCACCCTGGGCCAGCGCCTCCAGCACGTCCAGCGCATGTTCCAGGCTGCGTACGCGGTAACGGTCGTCGATGGTGTTCTCCCTGCGCCGCGCGCCTACAGCGCGCGCACGTTGACGAAATTGTCCTGGCGGGCATCCACGGCCAGCGTATTGCGCAGCGGCCGCCCAAACGCGGGCACGTCGATTTCGAAGATGTCGCCCGGCTGGGTGCGTATCCCTTCGGCAAAGCTCAGTACCGGACAGCCGAACAGGTGCACGTGGGCGTCCCCGGGGCGGCGGAAGGCCGGGTATTTGAAGTGGTGGTGTTCCAGGTTGGCGATGGAATACGACATGTTCGACTCGCCACTGGCGAAGGCGCCGCGCCAGACCACGCTGCCCGCACGCAGCAGGCGCGACTCGCCGCGGATATCGGCCGGCAGCTCGCCCACCAGCAGCTCCGGCCCGAGCGGGCATTCGCGCAGCTTGGAGTGTGCGATATACATGTAGTTTTTCTCCTCGGTCAGGTGGTCGGAGAAGTCGTTGGCCAGCGTGAAGCCGATACGCCAGGGCGCGCCCTCGTCGTCGATCAGGTAAACCCCCGCGACCTCGGGTTCCTCGGCCGCGGCCAGCGCAAATGTGGGCATCGTGATGGCTGCGCCACTCGGAACCAGGCAATCGCCGTCACCCTTGTAGAACCATTCGGGCATGGCGCCTATCTGTCCCGGTACCGGTTTGCCGGCCTCCAGTCCCAGGCGGAACATCTTCATGGAGTCGCTTTGCGGCGCGTCCGGTTTGCCGGCGTCATGGTGCATGCCGTCCCTTGCCTGGGCGCTGCCCACATGGGTGAGTCCGGTGCCGGTCACACGCAGGCGCGCGGCCTCGGGCAGCGTGATGGGCGGCAGCAGCCGGCCTTCGCGTTCGATGGCGCTGTAGTCGAGGGTTTGCGTTGAAAGCCGGCGTTGCGCGGCCGTTGCCAGACCGCCACCTTCAGCTAGGGCTTGGCGTGCCAGCGCATAGACCGACCCGACCTCCTTGAGTGGTTGCAGCGTATCTCCCGCCACCACGGCGACCGCCGTTGTATTGCCGGCTTCACGAAATTGCACGAGGCGCATTTAGGATTCTCCTTTTGAATTTTTCAGATCCACCCACCGTCCACGACGAAGCTCTGCTTGGAACACATGCGGCTGTCGTCGGCGGCCAGCCACAGCGCCATACGCGCCACGTCGGGCCCGTAGAGCCGGCCCGGCAGCGCCTGGCGCTCGGCGATCTGCCGCTCGCCGTCGGGTGTGAGCCACAGCCTGACCTGGCGTTCGGTCATGATCCAGCCCGGTGTGATGCTGTTGACGCGTATGCCCTCCGGGCCGAGTTCGGTGGCCAGCGCACGCGTGAGGCCAGTGATGGCGGACTTGGCGGTCACGTAACAGACGCAGTCGCCGTCGGCGACAGTCCAGGTGATGGAGCTGAAGTTGATGATGGAGCCGCCGCCCGCGCCACGCATCTGGGGGCGAACGGCTTGCGCCGCGAACAGCTGGTGTTTTAGGTTGACGGCGATACGGTCGTCGAAATAGGCCGGCGTCACCTGGTCGAACGTGTGGCGGTCATCGTTGCCGGCGCTGTTCACCAGCACCTTGAGCGGCCCGATGGCGCGGCCCGCGTCGGCGATTGATTCACGCAAGGCATCGATGTCGCGCAGGTCGCATTCGCGGAACCAAGGGCGGGGCAGGCCGCGCCCGGCCAGGTCGTCAGCCAGGGCCAGTGCCAGGTCGGTGCGCAGGTCCACAAACGCGACCCGGGCGCCCTGGTCGCAGAAGTGTTCGACCATGCTCGCGCCGATTCCCGACGCGCCGCCGGTGATAAAAACAGGGCGGCCGGCAAGGCTGGGGTACCGGGCGCGCCCGGGCATCAGTTCCTTGTTGGGGTCGGCGTGTGGTGTGTGAACGGATGTGTCCATGCTGGTTTTCAAGCGCCGGTAGACAGGTGCAGCTCCATGTGGTGTTGGTAGACCTGCCCGGGCACTAGCAGTGCGGCCGGGAAATGGCCGAGGTTGGGGGCATCGGGGAAACGCTGTGTCTCCAAGGCGATGCCCGCATACTGGCCGTAGCGTGCACCGCCTTTGCCCGCCACCGGTGTGCGAAAGTGGCCACCGGTATACATCTGCAGGCCAGGTTCGGTGGCAAAAACTTCCAGCGCGCGGCCGGACGCAGGATCGGCCAATGCGGCGCACAGACGCAACTCGCCACTGGCGCCGTTGATGCACCAGTTGTGGTCGTAGCCGCCGTTGGCAGTGGGCACGGCGTCCAGGTCCTGGCCCATGGCTTTGGCCACGCGGAAATCGAATGCTGTGCCAGCCACTTTGCGCACCTCGCCGGTGGGTACCAGGTCGGCATCGATAGGCAGGTAGAAGTCGGCGGGCAGGCGCAACTGGTGCGCCCGTATGTCGCCGCTGTCATGTCCGGCCAGGTTCCAGTAGCTGTGGTGCAGCAGGTTGATAACGGTCGCACGGTTGGTTCGGGCCTGCATGGCGATTTCCACCACGTTGTCGTCTCGCAGCCGGTAACTCGTGCTCGCCTCGACGGCGCCCGGATAACCTTCGTCGCCATCGGGCGCACTGAGCTGGAACGTCACCTGGTTGGCGGCAGCGTCGGTCCGGGCCTGCCATAACTTGCGGTCGAAACCCTCGTGCCCGCCATGGGCGTGGTGCACGCCTTCGTTGCGGCTCAGGTGCACTTTTGTGCCATCCAGCATAAACACGCCATTGCGAATACGCCCACCGTAACGACCACAGGTGGCACCCATATAGGCGTCGGAGGCCTGGTACTGCGCCGGCGTATCGAAGCCCAGCACCACGTCCGCGTTACGGCCATGGCGATCCGGCAGATGCAGCTCGGTCAGGCGGGCGCCGTGGGTTACCAGCTTCAGTGTCACGCCGGATCCATTGCGCAGCACAAAACCCGGCACCTGTATGCCGGCCAGCATGCCGAAGTTGAACGATGTAATGCTCATGGCAGGAGCCTTGTGCGCGCTGGCGGCTGCTGGGCATGCAGGGTACCTTGTGCCTTGTCCCAGGCGTATACTCGCGCCGCCCTTGACCACCCCCACCGCACCACCTGGGACTTCGCGTGACCCCAACCGAACTTGAACGGCGCCTGCGCGCGGCCGTTGCCGTGGCGCGCGACGCCGGCCGCCTGGCCCTGTCTTACTTCGCCGATCCGGCCTTGCTCGAGGTCAGACTCAAGGGGCCACAGGACGTTCTCACGGCGGCCGATGGAGCGGTGGAGCGACTGATTGTGGACAAGCTGCGTGCCGGGTTTTGGGACGACGGTTTCCTGGGTGAGGAGGGTGGCGGCCAGGGCGGTGCCGCGGACGGCGCGTGCTGGGTGATCGATCCCATAGACGGCACCGCCAATTTTGCGCGGGGATTGCCGTACTGGTGTGTGGTAATAGCGCTGGTGGTCGCTGGCCGCACCGAACTGGGGGTAATTTACGACGCCAACGCCGATCTTCTGTACAGCGCCAGGCGGGGGGCAGGTGCGTGGCGCAATGGCCAACGCCTGCAGGTCAGCAAGACCAATGACATTACGCGTGCCACGGTCGATATCGGGTATTCGAGCCGCACCCCGGCCGAGCCCTTCGGGCGCCTGGTGACGGCATTGCTGCAGCGTGGCATCACCGTTACCCAATGCAATTCGGCGGCACTCAGCCTGGCGCGCGTGGCTGACGGCCGGCTCGACGGTTATGCCGAGCGCAATCTGTATGCCTGGGATGTGCTGGCGGGTTTGCTGCTGGTGGAGGAGGCCGGGGGCCGCGTCAATGCGTTCCTCACCGGGGACGCGTTGGCCAAGGGCAACGAGGCCATCGCCGCCACCCCCGCCTTGTACGTGGTGCTGGAGGAAACCTTGGCGGCTGATTGACATCGGATGCGCTCTAGCGAAACAGGTCGGCCATGTTTTTGCCGGCCAGGCGGCTGGCGGCCAGCACCAGCAACAAGGTCATGACGGTGGCAATGGTCCCGATGGCGCTGGCTTCAGCAAGCTGGTCGCCCAGTACCAGTTCGTAGATGGCGATGGAGATGGTTTTCCATCTGGCCGAATACAGCAGCACGGTGGCGCTGATTTCGCCGATCAGCGTCGAGAACACCAGGATGGCGCCCGAGAGAACAGCCGGCGCCACCAGCGGCACCAGAACCCGGCGCATCGTGTTGTGCCAGTCGGCGCCGCAAATCTTCGAGGCATCTTCGAGCTTGGGGTCGATCTGCGAGATCGCTGCCGCCACGGTTCGGAACACAAAGGCCACGCGGCGCGTGAAATAGGCCAGCACCAGGATCAGCGCGGTGCCGGTCAGCACCAGCGGCCCGCTGTTGAACGCGGTCAGGTAGGCGACCCCGATCACCAGCCCAGGCAACACGAATGGCAGCATGATGGTGGCGTCCAGCGCCCAGCGCGCGCGCATGCGGCCGCGTGCACTGGCATACGCCGTCAAGGTGCCGAACACGATGCAGATGGCCGTCGCAATGCCGGCCAGCACCAGGCTGTTGATGATAGGCTGCACCAGTTGCGCGCCTACACGCTGGTAATGCGCCCAGGTGTAGCTGGTGGGCAACATGGTGCCCGGCCAGCGCCCGGCGACCGAAGCCAGCGCGATGACCAGCTGCGGCAGCACCGAGACAAAGATCACCAGCCAGCAGTAGACATTGCCGGCCAGCCGGGCGCCGGGGTGGGTAAAACGCGCGGCCGCGCTTGCCGTGCCTCCCACCGTCGCGTAGGCACGTTTGCGGTTGACCCAGCCCAGCAACAGCATGGCCAGCAGGGTCAGCAATACGTTGACCGCCGCAATGGCCGACGCGGCGTTGAGGTTGAAGAAGCCGTGGATCTGGTAGTAGATGAGGGTAGGCAGGACCTGGAATTCGCCGCCCAGGATGGAAGGCACACCAAAGTCGCCTATCACCTTGATAAACACGATCAGCATGGAGGCGGCGATGGCCGGCAGCGCCAGCGGCAGCGTCACGGTGCGGATGATGCGCCAGCGGCTGCCGCCGGCCATACGCGCGGCCTCCTCGATATGCGGGTCGCCGGCAGCCAATGCGCCTTGCACGATCAGGAACACATAGGGGAAATACGACAGCGCCAGCGCCAGGATGACACCACCCGGCCCATAGATGGCGGGCAGGGTCCAGCCGGTGGTCTGGTAGACGAACTGCGTGATGGTTCCGTTTTTGCCGAGCAGAATGATCCAGGCATACGCGCCAATGAAAGGTGGCGAGATCAGCGGCACCACACTCATGGCCGACAGCAGGCCGCGCAACGGCAATTCGATACGCGCCACGGCATACGCCATCGGCAAGGCCAGTGCAGTGGCGATCAAGGTGGCCGCCAGGCCGGAATAGATCGAATTCCACAGCGCGCGTTTGTAGCTGGCGGCGGTAAAGAAACGCGCGAAATTGGCCAGCGTCAGGCTGGCCCAGCCGGGTTCCTCGCCGTTTTTCACGAACGCCAGCAACATGCCGTTGGCCAGCGGATAGATCAGGAAAATGATCGCCACCAGCGCCACCAGGCCGCCCAGCACCAGCGGCCCCCAGTCGCGGTTCGGTGAAACGGTGGCGGTGGCCGGCATGCTGTCAGCGGTGGTACAGGATGGCGTCGGCCGGCGGGATGCCGAGCCAGGCTGCGCCGCCTTCCGCGATGCCGGGCAGGGGGCGCGTGGTTTCAACCAGGATCGTCGGTGCGGCCTGGCTGCCCCGGGATCGGCCGTCGGTCTCGACGCTGTAGCGGATCAGGCCGCCCAGCAGCTGAATACGTTGGACGCGGCAGGCAAGGTCGCCTCTGTCGATTGCAAGCGCCATATGTTCGGGCCGGACCATGACGATGCCGTCATCGGCTTGCCCCAGCCTGGCCAATTCGTCGCCCTTCAGAGCTACCCGGTGCTGCGGATGGAGGTGGGTTCCATTGGCCAGCAACACGCCTGCCGCAGGCGTGCCTGGCTCGGCCAGTTTTACCGGCAGGAAATTGGCGCGACCGATAAAGTCGGCCACAAACAGGGTCTGCGGCCGGGTGTAGATGATTTCCGGCGCACCGAGCTGCACCAGGCGGCCATGGTTGAAAACCGCGATGCGGTCAGACACGGCGGTCGCCTCTTCCTGGTCGTGTGTCACGTACAGCGTGGTGATGCCGAGCCGGCGCTGTAGCGCGCGCAGCTCCTCGCGCATCTGTACGCGCAGCTTGGCGTCCAGGTTGGCCAGCGGCTCGTCGAGCAGCAGCATGGCGGGCTCGTAGACCAGGGCGCGTGCTATCGATACACGCTGCTGCTGTCCGCCGGACAGCGCTGCCGGATGCCGTTGCGCATACGCTTCAAGCTGCAACAGCGCCAGCGTCGCCATGACGCGGCGTGTGAGCTCGGCCTTGGTGATGGAGCGCAGGCGCAGGCCGTAGGCCACGTTCTCGAAGATCGTGAGATGGGGAAACAGCGCGTACGACTGGAACACCATGCCGATATTGCGCTTTTGGGGGGGTATGGCCATGAAGTCGTGCCCATCCAGCCGGATCGCACCCGAAGTTGCTTGCTCCAGCCCGGCAATCATGCGCAGCGTGGTGGTCTTGCCGCAGCCCGAGGCACCTACCATGGTGAAGAACTCGCCGCCCTGCACATCGAAGGACACATGGTCGACGGCGGTTGTCAGCGTGTCTCCGGTGCCGAAACACTTGGTGAGCTCCTGCACGGTCAATGCTGCGTTGGGCATGGTCTTGTTGTGAATGGAGGCGCGGTACCGGGGCCCGGATCATCCGGGTTCTGGCGGTAAGCGCGCCCTTCACCCCGGTGCAGGGTGGGGCAGCGAACGGGAGGCCGACGCAAGTAAGAAACTACTTGTTAGAGAAGGTCTTGTCGAAGCGTTCCAGATTGACCTTGCGCATGGTGGCTGCGGCCTTGGTGTCGTACGGGAAGGTCTTGAGTGTCTGCACGTCGGGCAGGCCGGGTGGCGGCGCCACGTCGGCGCGTGCGCTGCGACGCAGATCGACCGACACCAGTATCTGGTGTGCACGCCTGGAATTCACAAAGTCCAGGAATTTGCGGGCGTTTTCCAGGTTGGGCGCACCCTTGACAATGCCGCTGGCGTCGCTGATCAGCGAAGTGCCGTCTTTCGGGTAGATGGCAACGACCGGGAAGCCCTGCCCCTGGCTGGCAACGATGTTGAACTCGCTGGTAAGCCCGACCGGCATCTCGCCCTTGGCGACGTTCTGGTAGGCAAGCCGCGAACTGGTCACGAACGTGGCCGTGTTGATGATCTTGTCCATCATGTCCCAGTTGTAGAGCTGCAGGATCTGCTGCATCTGCGAATACGCGGAGCCTGACTGGGCCGGATTGGCCATCACCACCTTGCCCTTGAATTCCGGTTTGGCCAGATCGCTCCAGGTCTGCGGCGCCTTGTCGGCCGCAATCATCTTGGTGTTGACGATGAAGGCCTGCAAATTGGTGGAGAACCCGTAGTACTTGTTGTCCGGCCCGATGGCGGAACGCGGGAAGGCGGCATCTTCCCTGGACTTGTAGCTGTCGAACAATTCCAGGTAGGCGTCGAAATTGTCGGCATCGGGGCCCACCAGCACGTCGGCGCGCGGTTTTGCTTTCTCGGCATTGAGCCGGGTCAGCAGTTCACCGCTGCCGCCGCTGATCAGGTCCACCTTGATGCCGGCATTCTGCTTCTGGAACTCCTCCACGAAAGCCTCCATCACCTTGGGGCTGACCGCGCTGTACACCACCACCGACTGCGCGAACGCGGCAGTGGAGGCCATCGCCAGCACACTGGCCGCTGCCAGTGTGGCCAGGGCCGACTTCACCAGCCCGCGCAATCCCTTTGCCTTGTCCTGCTTCATGACTTTCTCCTGGAAGATGGTTGATCGGCCGCCACAGGCGCCCGTACGAATGCCCCGTTCAGATGTTCGGCTATTCCGAACACTGTTTACCATAAGAGAATATGATACGCCCGGTACTCCGGGTGTCAAGCGCCCTTGGTGCGCCAGGCCAGCAGCACGCCCAAAAGCGCAAAAGCAAAGGCGATGACTTGCATCGCGCTCAGGCGCTCGCCCAGGGCCAGCACGCCCACAAGAGTGGCCGAAATTGGCAGCATCACCGTGAAAATGCCACCCTGCGCGGCTGGCAGGCGCCGGGTACCGGTCATCCACAACCAGACCGTGGCAACACTGGCCGCCAGCGCGTAAAACACCAGCAGCAGCCAGGTGCCGGGTTGGACCGCGGCGAACTGGAAATCAAGCGCCAGGTAAAGCCCGAACGGCGTCATCAGCGTCAGGCCCCACAGGTTGATCAGTGACGAAATGCGTTTGGGCCCCAGGGCACCGGTCAGTTTCTTGCCGATCACGGTGTACGCCGATTCGCACAACACGGCCGCAAAAACCAGCACATTGCCCAGCCATTGCGCATCCAAAGCGCCGCTGCCGCCTGCCGCTGGCACGTGCATGGCGCCAGCCTTCGCAAACGCCAGCACACCCAGCCCGGCAACGGCACAAAACGCCGCCGCCCACATGCGCGGGGCGATACGCTCGCCCAGGAAGGCCCAGCTCATGAGCGCGATGACGGCCGGAATGCCGGCCATGATGACACCAGCGGAGATGGCACTGGTCATGCTGACACCGTACAACATACAGATGGAAAACAGGAAGTTGCCCAGGAAGGACTCCAGGAAAACCAGGCGTTTGACCTGGGGCGACAGCGGGGCTTCGTCGCTGGGCTTTCTGAGCCAGGGAGCCATGGCGATCGCGGCAATGCCAAAACGCATCCAGGCCAACAGGAAAACCGGAAATGCGGCCACCAGGGGTTTGGACAAGGCGACGTAGATGCCGGTGAGCGACATGCTCAGGGCGAGGCAGCCGTAAGCAAGGAGCCGGTTCGTGGAGGGGGTCATGCGGTATCGGGTCAGGGGTTTGGCGCCGGGGCCGGTACATGGCCAGACCGTGTACTGGCGTGTCAAGCGGACTTGGCAAAATAGCCCCGATTGTGCGCGACCCGGGCACCCCTAAGAGCAGGGCACAATCGGACAAACAGAACTGGAAACTTGCATGACGACGCCGCCCTGCCTGGTTTGGCTGCCGGCTGACCACCGCCTTCTGGGCGAAGAGAACGATCAGACACCGTACGCGGTGTTGGCCGACCAGTACACACTAGCCGTCAAAACCTGTGCGCAGGCACAGGCGGTGGTGTTTCCGCTCGCCGACAACACGCAGATTCCCGAGCTGCTGGCCTTGGTGGACGGCGTGTTGCTGACCGGTTCGCCGTCCAATGTGCATCCCTCGCATTTCAACGAGGCGGTCGCCGACCCGTCGCTCCCCCTCGATCCCCGGCGCGATGTACTCACCCTGGCCCTGGTGCATGCCTGTATGGAGCAGGCCGTACCGCTGCTGGGCGTGTGCCGCGGCTTCCAGGAGATCAACGTGGCACTCGGCGGTTCGCTGCACCAGCAAGTACATGCCGTGCCCGGCCTGATGGACCACCGCGAACCGCCAAACGCGGCACTGGACCTGCAGTACGCGCCCAGCCATGTGGTCCGGTTCGAACCGGGTTCGGCCTTCGAGACCTGGGCCGGAGCCTTGGAGGCCACAGTCAACTCCCTGCATGGCCAGGGTGTGAACCGGCTGGCGCGGGGCTTGCGGGTACTGGGCCGGGCGCCCGATGGTCTGGTGGAGGCGGTCGCCATCGAGGGCGCAAGCGCCTTTGCCTACGCCGTGCAATGGCATCCGGAATGGGCCTGCGCGCAGAACCCCTTGTATGCGGCCTTGTTTAATGCCTTTGGTGCGGCTTGCCGGGTCAGGCGCCAGAGCCGCCTCGCCGCCTGCGCACCGGACCGGCAGGCAGCAAGCCTGGGCGGCTGATGGCAGGCACGGAATGGCAGAACCAAAAATGATAAATTTCAACGATCTGGAGCAGTGGCTCAACGAGCGCCGTGTGACCGAGGTGGAATGCCTGGTGCCCGACCTGACCGGGGTGGCGCGCGGCAAGATTTTGCCGCGCGTCAAGTTCACCGAGGACCGGGGCATGCGTTTGCCGCAGGCCATTGTGGCCATGGGCGTGACGGGCGAGTTCCCGGCCAGCGGCCCGTATTACGACGTGATCGATCCGACCGACAAGGACATGCAGTTGCGGCCGGACCCGTCCACGGCGCGTATCGTGCCCTGGGCGACCGATCCGACGGCACAGGTTATTCACGACTGTTTCGACCACCACGGGAAACTGGTGCCTTTTGCGCCTCGCAGCGTATTGCGCCGGGTGTGCGAGCTTTTTGCGGCCGAAGGCCTGACGCCTATTGTTGCGCCCGAGGTCGAGTTCTACCTGACCGCGCGTAATACCGACCCGAACACCCTGCTGCGCCCGCCGGTGGGCCGCAGCGGCCGCGCAGAGACCTCGCGCCAAGCCTACAGCATTGACGCCGTGAACGAATTCGATCCGCTGTTCGAGGAGATCTACGACTACTGCGACAAGATGGAGCTCAACGTGGACACGCTGATCCATGAGGTGGGCGCGGGCCAGATGGAGATCAACTTCTTTCATGCCCAGCCGCTGGGGCTGGCCGACGAAGTGTTCCTGTTCAAACGTACGGTGCGCGAAGCCGCCTTGCGCCACGACATGTATGCCACCTTCATGGCCAAACCGATTGCCACGGAGCCGGGCAGCGCGATGCACGTACACCAGAGCATCCTGAACACGGCCACCGGGAAAAACATTTTCAGCAACGAGGATGGCTCGCCGTCGGACGCCTTCATGCACTATATCGGCGGATTGCAGCGCTACATACCGGCGGCCATGGTGCTGGTGGCGCCTTACGTCAACAGCTACCGGCGGTTGTCGCGCAACACGGCGGCGCCGATCAATATCGAATGGGGTTACGACAACCGCACCGTGGGCATACGTTCCCCGATCTCGGAGCCGCAGGCGCGCCGCGTGGAAAACCGCGTGATTGGCGCCGACGCGAATCCCTATGTGGCGCTGGCCATGACGCTGGCCTGTGGCTACCTGGGGTTGAAGAACAAGATCAAGCCCAAGAACGAGATGAAGGGGGACGCCTACCTGGCACCGCATTCGCTGCCGCGCAGCCTCGGCGAGGCGCTGGACTGGCTGCGACGCGAGTCGGACCTGCATGAGGTGCTGGGCAAGGAATTCATTACCGTGTATTCCGAGATCAAGGAACTGGAGTTTCAGGAATTCATGAAGGTCATTTCGCCCTGGGAAAGGGAACACCTGCTGCTGCACGTGTGATGCCGCAGCCGGGACACATATCGCCACCACACACCATGACCACACCGCCTGACCTGACCGACACCCGGCTGATCCAGCAACTGGACAGCGACCATTTCCTGCACCCCTTTACCGACTTCAAGGACCTCGCCAGCCGCGGTGCGAGGGTGATCACGCGCGGTGAGGGCATCTATATCTGGGACTCGGAGGGCAAGCGCCTGCTGGACGCGATGAGCGGCCTGTGGTGTGTGAACGTGGGTTACGGGCGCCGCGAACTCGCCGATGCCGCCCACCAGCAAATGATGACGCTGCCTTTTTACAACAGCTTTTTCCAGACCACCAATGTGCCGGCGGTCAGGCTCGCCGCACGGCTGGCGGCGCTGGCGCCCAAGGTGGGCGAAAGCAGTTTCCAGCATGTGTTTTATTCGTCCAGCGGCAGCGAGAGCAATGACTCGAATGTGCGTATGGTGCGCCGCTACTGGGACCTGCTGGGCCAGGGCGAACGCAAGGTGATCGTCAGCCGCAACAATGCCTACCACGGCAGCACCATGGCCGCTGCGTCGCTGGGCGGCATGAGCGGCATGCACGCGCAGGGCGATTTGCCTATCCCCAATATCACGCACATCGGGCAGCCCTACTTTTTCGAGTTGGGCTTGCCGGGTGAAAGCGCGGCTGATTTCGGGCTGCGTGCGGCGCGCTGGCTGGAAGAAAAAATCCTGGCTATCGGCGCGCACAAAGTGGCCGCTTTTATTGCCGAGCCGGTACAGGGCGCGGGCGGGGTGATCATCCCACCCGCTACCTATTGGCCCGAGATACAGCGCATCGTCGACAAGTACGGCATCCTGCTGATCAGCGACGAGGTAATTTGCGCTTTCGGCAGGCTGGGGCATTGGTTCGCCTACGAGAAATTTGGCTACCGGCCGGATCTGGTGACCTTTGCCAAGGGTGTGACCAGTGGCTACATACCCTTGGGCGGTGTGATGGTGGGCCGGCGCGTGGCCGAGGTGCTGATAGAGCAGGGCGGCGAGTTCAACCACGGGTATACCTACAGCGGCCATCCGGTGGCGTGTGCCGTGGCGTTGGCCAACCTGGACCTGATGGAGCGCGAGCAACTACCCCAGCGCGTGCGCGACGATATTGGCCCGTATCTTGCTAAAAAATTTACCGAACTCAATGACCATCCCCTGGTTGCCGGCGCGGAAACCTGCGGCTTGGTGGCTGGGCTGGTGCTGGTAAAAAACCATGAAGCGCGTGCGCGGTTTGATGCACGGCACGGAATTGGCATGGTGTGCCGGGGGCACTGTTTTCGCAACGGCCTGGTCATGCGCGCGGTGGGGGACCGCATGATCATTGCGCCGCCGCTGACCATGACCCATGGCCAGATTGACGAGATGATGGCGTTGATTCACCTGTGCCTGGACCTGACGTGGCAAGATGCGCGCAAAAATGGCTGGTTGGATTGACGATGGCTGCTTACCGATCAAAGACTTGCAATAGGCACAACATGGTTCACACTGCTTTCAGGATGGGGCGCTAGGTCGTGGCGGCCGCACTACAAGCCCAGGCGAACGCAACAGACGCCAAGGCAGCAACGCCGTTTCTGCAGGTAACGTCCCTGGTCAAGCAGTTTGGCGATGCCATGGCGGTGGCGGGCGTAACGCTGGAGATTGCCCGGGGCGAGATATTTGCGCTGCTGGGTTCATCCGGCTGCGGCAAGTCAACCCTGCTGCGTATGCTGGGCGGCTTCGAGACCCCGACCTCGGGCCGGATTCTGCTGGAAGGGCAGGACCTGGTCCGGCTGCCGCCCAATGAGCGGCCGGTCAACATGATGTTCCAGAGTTATGCCGTGTTTCCGCACCTGACGGTGTGGGACAACATCGCCTTCGGCCTGCGGCGCGACCGTTTGCCCAAGGACGACATCGCGGCCCGGGTCGAAGCTATGCTGGAAATGGTGCAGCTCAAGCCCTACGCCAAACGCAAGCCGCACCAGCTCTCCGGCGGCCAGCAGCAGCGCGTGGCGCTGGCGCGCAGCCTGGTCAAACGGCCCAAGCTGTTGCTGCTCGACGAACCGCTGGGCGCGCTGGACAAGAAACTCAGGGAGCGCACGCAACTCGAGGTGGTGGACATCATCCACCAGGTGGGTGTGACCTGTGTGATGGTGACCCACGACCAGGAGGAGGCCATGACCATGGCCACGCGTATCGGCGTCATGAGCGAAGGCCGCATTCTTCAGGTCGGACGGCCGGGGGATATCTACGAAACCCCGAATTGCACTTTTGTGGCGGACTTCATCGGCAGCGTCAATCTGTTCAAGGGCCGGGTGATTGAGGACGCGGCGGACCACGTGATCGTCGATTCACCCGAATGCCGCCACTATGTCAGCCACGGTATTACGGGACCCTCCGACATGGAGGTACATGTTGCCATCCGGCCCGAGAAGATCGGTATCCAGCAACATCCGCCCGCGGCCGGCGACTACGACAACCCCGCCGAGCTGGGCTACAACAGCGCGCGCGGCGTCGTGCACGATCTCGCCTACCTGGGCAGCCAGACCATCTACCACGTGGCACTTGACGCCGGCACCACCGTCAAGGTGACCAAGGCCAACGATGCGCGCCATGACGAAGCGCGGCTTGCAGTCGGAGACACGGTACATGTCTGGTGGTGGGGCAGCGATCTGGTGGTGTTGACGCAATAAGTGCTTGGACCGTGAACAGCCGCATCCCATCTGGTTCCTCCACCGATCTCCCGGCCGCGCAGACGCTGACTGAGCGGCTGATGGGCAGCCTCGGCCGCAAGTTCGTCATCGGCGTGCCGATGGTCTTTTTGCTGGCGATATTCGCGCTGCCCTTCCTGGTGGTGTTCCGGATCAGCGTGTCCGAAATGGACGGTGCGCAGTTCAGCGATCTGTGGGTCTGGCAGGACGGCCTGCTGCATCTGAAAATAAAGTTCGGCAACTACGCGACGATTTTTTTCGAGGACGACCTGTACCTGCGGGCCTACCTTTCGTCGCTGTGGTTTGCAACGTTGACGACGGTCATCTGCCTGCTTATCGGTTACCCCTTTGCCTACTTTCTTGCACGCAGCGCTCCCGACATCCGGCCGGGTCTGCTGATGCTGCTGATGCTTCCGTTCTGGACTTCGTTCCTCCTGCGTGTCTACGCATGGAAGATGCTGCTGGCCGATAACGGCGTGTTCAACAATATTGCCATTGCGCTGGGCGTGTTCGACGAACCACTCAAGATGATGAACACGCCTTTTTCGCTGACGCTGGGCATGGTCTACACCTACCTGCCGTTCATGGTGCTGCCGCTGTACGCCAACCTGGTCAAGCTGGATCTGCGCCTGCTCGAAGCGGCCCAGGATCTGGGCGCCTCGCCCTGGCAGGCGTTCTGGCGCATCACCGTTCCGTTGTCGCGCAGCGGCATCATCGCCGGAGCCCTGCTGGTTTTTATACCCTGCGTGGGCGAATACGTGATTCCCGAGCTGCTGGGTGGCCCGGAAACGCTGATGATAGGGCGCGTATTGTGGGACGAGTTTTTTGCCAACAACGACTGGCCCATGGCGTCCAGCGTGGCGGTGGTGATGGTGTTGCTGATCATTGTCCCGCTGGCCCTGTTCAACAAGTACCAGGCCGAAAGCACGCAGGGGGCGCAGCAATGATCAACCGGGCCGGCCGGATCACGTCACGCATCTGGCTGCTTGCCGGGTTCACGTTTCTGTACCTGCCCATCATTACCCTGATAACACTGAGCTTCAACGAGAGCCCGCTGGTGACCAGCTGGACCGGCTTTTCGCTCCGGTGGTATGGGGAGCTGATGGGGGACGAAGCCATCATCGAAGGTTTCCTGCTGTCGCTCAAGGTTGCCTTGTCCACCGCCACGACCTCGGTGGTGCTGGGTACCTTTGCCGCTGTTGCCATTACCAAGTTCAAGCGTTTTCCGGGGCGCACCTTGATGACCGGCATGGTGAACTCGCCGCTGGTCATGCCGGAGGTCATCATTGGCCTGTCCCTGCTGCTGATGCTGGTGTCGGTACAACGCGCCACCGGTTTCCCCGAACGTGGAATGCTGACTATCTGGCTGGGGCACAGCCTGCTGGGAATGGCCTACGCCACGGTGGTCGTATCTTCGCGCCTGCAGGAGATGAACCCGCAACTGGAAGAGGCCGGCCTGGACCTTGGGGCCAAGCCCTGGCAGGTGTTTTTTCTGATTACGCTCCCATTGGTGTCGCAAGCCCTGGTGGCCGCCTGGCTGCTGACCTTCACGCTGTCGCTGGACGACGTGGTGTTGTCGGCCTTCCTGTCCGGCCCCGGCTCCACCACCCTGCCGATCACGATCTTCAGCCGGGCCCGGCTGGGACTGAACCCCACCGTGAATGCCGTCGCCACCCTGACCGTCCTGTTTGTCAGCGCCGGTGTTGTGGTGGCCAGCGTATGGATGTCCAGAATCGAGAAACGCCGTGCCAGGGAGATGGCGGCTGCGTTCAGGACGGACGGTTAGGGCCCCCAGCCCTGGCTTCGCCAGGCCCCCCGAGGGGGTGCAAAAAAACTTGGGAGCGGCCCGGCGTTTTCTTGATAGCGCCCCAGCCCTGGCTTTGCCAGCCCCCCGAGGGGGCTGAGACCTGCGGCTCCAAATCTGCCTGTGCTGATTTGGACAGGTCGAAGAGCCCCTGCCTCTGGCAACGGCACGACCAGTCGTTCTTGGGGCGGCCCGACGAACGACTTGAGAACCTGCAAGGGCGTGGGCACCGGGGCTCCTGGCACTGCCACTCCGTCGTACCGACAGATGCAAATCGCATTTCATATTACGAAATCACGCAATGTTGCGGTGCAGAAAAATATCTCAATATGAGATTTAGAATTTCATATTACGGATTATTTTCGCAAGCTATTGATATTATTTAAGAAAAATTTAGTCTTCTATAAGACATAAGATAACTATAAGTCTTATAGAAGACCTAGAATCTTGCCAAGCGCACGGTTGGAAATCTGCCACCCGCGCGAGCAGTTTTAACCAACCCAAGGAGTGATCCCATGCCACAAAGCCTTACCGAACAACTGAGCCGCGCGCAGCAAATCGAAGCGCTGGAAAAAGACTGGGCCAGCAAGCCGCGCTGGAAAGGCATAACGCGTGGCTACAGCGCCGCCGATGTGGTGCGTCTGCGCGGCTCATTCCCTATAGAGCACACGCTGGCCCGCCGTGGCGCCGAAAAGCTGTGGGATTTGCTGCACACCGAAGCGTATGTGAATTGCCTGGGTGCCCTCACTGGCGGCCAAGCCATGCAGCAGGTCAAGGCCGGCGTAAAAGCGATTTACCTGTCGGGCTGGCAAGTGGCCGCGGACAACAACTCCTACGCGTCCATGTACCCGGACCAATCGCTGTACCCGGTGGACTCGGTTCCGACCGTCGTCGAACGCATCAACAACACGTTCCGGCGCGCCGACGAAATCCAGCACTCCAAGGGTATCGATGCCGGTGACGCGGGCTACATCGACAACTTCGCGCCCATCGTCGCGGACGCCGAAGCCGGTTTTGGCGGTGTGCTCAACGCGTTTGAACTGATGAAGGCCATGATCAAGTCCGGTGCCGCCGGTGTGCATTGGGAAGACCAGTTGGCCTCGGTCAAGAAATGCGGCCACATGGGTGGCAAGGTGCTGGTGCCGACGGCCGAGGCCAACCAGAAACTGATCGCCGCGCGTATGGCGGCCGATGTGTGCGGCGTGCCCACCTTGGTGATCGCCCGCACCGACGCCGAAGCCGCCGATCTGTTGACCAGCGACTACGACGAAAACGACAAGCCGTTCATCACCGGTGAACGCACCGCCGAAGGTTTCTACAAGACGCGCAAGGGTATGGACCAGGCCATTTCACGCGCCATTGCCTATGCCCGTTATGCCGATCTGGTGTGGTGCGAGACCGGTACCCCCGATCTGGCGTTTGCGAAGAAGTTTGCCGACGCCGTGCACAAGGCGCACCCCGGCAAGATGCTGGCCTACAACTGCTCGCCTTCCTTCAACTGGAAGAAGAACCTGGACGACGCAACCATTGCCAAGTTCCAGCGCGAGCTCGGTGCCATGGGTTACAAGTACCAGTTCATCACCCTGGCCGGCATCCACTCCATGTGGTACAACATGTTCGACTTGGCGCAAGACTACGTCAAACGCGGCATGTCGGCCTATGTGGAAAAGGTGCAGGAGCCCGAGTTCGCCGCCCGCGACCGCGGCTACACCTTTGTGTCGCACCAGCAGGAAGTCGGCACCGGGTACTTCGACGAGGTCACCACGGTGATTCAAGGCGGCAAGTCCAGCGTCACCGCGCTTACGGGGTCCACCGAAGAAGAGCAGTTCCACTGAACTGACGCTACCCTTGGAAAAGGCCTGCAAGTTTTTTTGCAGGCCTTTTTTTGGTCTGACAGTTCGCGCGAACCCGCTGTTTATTCCGCGAGTTTTTTTGTTTCCGCGCCAAGCGGGTTCACGACCTTCGGACTGGGGAAGCGCTGGAAATCGCGGTCCGAGGACAGTCGGGCGGACCGGTCCATTTCGGCATTTTCTAGGCAAGATCCCCTCGGAAAGTTAATCGAAGACCCCCGCCAAACGGCGGCCCCCGCGCCCATCGCTTTGCCCGTGGAAGCGTTCGGGTTGGGCCGGCTACCCGCTACACGAACTCCGCGATCATCTCGATCTCCACACACGCCCCCATCGGAATCTGGGCCACGCCGAACGCACTGCGGGCGTGGGCGCCGGCATCGCCGAAAACCTGGCCAATCAGCTCGCTGGCGCCGTTGGTCACCAGGTGCTGCTCGGTGAAGTCGCCGGTGGAGTTGACCAGCGACATGAGTTTGACGATGCGTTTTATGCGGTTCAGGTCGCCCACGGCGACATGCAGGGTTCCCATCAGGTCGATCGCCACGGCGCGGGCGGCCGCCTTGCCTTCTTCGGTGGTCATGTTTTTGCCGAACTGGCCGACCCAGGGTTTGCCGTCTTTCTTTGCGATGTGGCCGCTCAGGAAAACCAGATTACCGGTCTGCACGAACGGTACGTAGGCCGCCGCTGGAATGGCAACCGGGGGCAGGGTGATGTCGAGTTCGGTGAGTTTGTCGTAGACGTTCATTGGAATGCCGGGTAAAGGTGAAATGGGATGGTGTCGCGCCTCGGGCCTAGCGCCAGCCACCATTATCCGGCTGTTGGCCGAACGACTGGCTCTGTTGCTGCGATTGCCCGGCAGAGGCTGGTGGCGTCGCAATGTCTGCTCTGGCAGCTTCGGCAGGCGCCTCGGGATCCAGCGGTGTCACCGTCACCGCGACCCGCAGGTTATGGTTGGCGCCGCCGTGAATGACGCCGCGGATCGGTGATACGTCGGCATAGTCACGCCCGGTGGCCAGAACGACGTAGTCCTCACCCGGTGTACCCCAGCCCCAGCGGTCATTGGTGGGGTCGAAGTCGCACCAGCGCGCGTCGCCCGGCAGGTCGGGCAGCAATACCGACATCCAGGCGTGCGAGGCATCACTGCCCACCAGGCGCTGGGTCCCCGGTGCGGGTCGGGTCAATAAATATCCGCTCACGTAACGCGCCGCCAGGCCCATCGAGCGCAGGCAGGCGATCATGATGTGGGCAAAGTCCTGGCACACACCCTTGCGCTGCGCCAGCGCCTCCAGCGCGGGTGTGTTTATCTCCGTGCTTTCACTCTCGTACGTGAAATCGGTGTGGATGCGGTGCATCAGGTCGGTGGCCGCCGCCAGCAGGCCGGCACCGGGCGGAAAACTGGCGCGCGCGTAGGTGGCGAAGTCTGGATGGCGTGGTACGTAGGGCGACGCAAACACAAACTCGGCCGCCGGGTCGTAGACGCCGTCGGCGTGGTAGCGAAAGTGTTCCCGCACCTGCTCCCACGGGATGTGGCTGGTGGGTACCGGCCGGGCCTTGGTGGCCACGACGCTGCTGGCCACCACGCGCAACTGGGCATGCGCCGACTGCAGCGAAATAAAGGTGCGCGTATTGCCGTAAACGTCGACCGCAGGCGACTGCTGCTCCGGTGTCGGCTGCACGTTCAGCGTGTGTTGCAACAGCTGCTGGGTCGCGGTGCTCACCGGTTGCAGATACGCCATGTGTTGCGCCACTTCCACCGGCGGAACATAGTCGTAACGTGTCTCGTGGGTAACCTGGATCCGCATCACGCCCCCACGCTTTGTTTGGACTCGCCCGAGTGGGTGAAGTACGTGGCGCTGATGACTTCCGACACATCGAATGCGGCGTCACCACACTGCTGCAGCAAATTACGCAGCGCGATCAGGTTTTGCACATTGGTGCTGGTATCCAGGCCGTGATCGCCAAACACACACAGGGCCGTCAGATCCCAGGCGCCCGGGTTGGGCACGCGCAGCGACAACTCGCTCAGTTCATTGGGCTCGCTGCCGGCCAGCTTGGCCAGCCGGCCGCGCAGCGTATGGGCCACCCAGGCCAGTGAACGCGGATTGTCGCGGTCCAGCACCAGCAAATCCACCAACGCGGCGATCTCGCGGCTTTGCTGGAACTGGGCGTGGAAGGTGATGGTGCTGTCAAACAGCGCCACCATGGCTTCAAAGCCGGCCTCGCTCTGAACCGATGCGGTCTCCAGGCCACGCGCCAGCGACGCCGACAGAAAGCCCAGGCGTTCGATATGCCGGCCTATGCTGAGCAGGCGCCAACCGTCGTCGCGTGTCATGCGGTCGGTCTGCGAACCCGTGATGGCGGCCATGTGCTGGCCGGCGGTCTTCAGGATGTCCAGCGTCTCCATGGTCGAAAATTCACCGCGCTGCGTCTGGGCCGAGCAGGCTTTGGAAAGTTCCTCCTGCGCGCGTACGATCAGGTTCCAGTGCTCCTGCGAAAGCCGCTCGCGCACCGCCGAGCCGGCCATACGTACGGCGCGCAGGTTGTAGCCCACGCTGTTGACCAGTTCAGTGCCACCCAGGTTGGCAATCAGCGAGCGCTCGAACACCCGGCGAGCCTGCGTGGGCGCCGGCACGCCCGGCAGCACCAGGGTGTTGGCCCTGGCCATTTTGCCCAGCCAAGCCAGCAGCGGCTGGGCCGACTGGTCTTCGCCGTTAAGGCATTCCAGCGTGAGGCGTGCCAGGGTTATGGTGTTCTCCGAACGTTCGGTATAACGGCCCAGCCAGTAAAGGTTTTCCGCCGCGCGGCTGGTGACCAGGCGTTTGCGCTGCGCCACCGTTCCGGGTGTCAGCGCGGGCTGCAGCAGCGTGGTGCGGTCCACTGCG
>JANLPN010000037.1:0-3346 GCA_031367285.1 Betaproteobacteria bacterium
GTAACTACTCAGCCCAATTTTAGGCAGCGCAGCCCAATTGGATTCAGCCGAAGCTTGGCTGAGGCGGTGCGCCCTTGAAGGTGGCCACAAGGGAGTCGAAGATATTGGCCCCTTGCTTGTGCATGGTGGCGCAATAAGAGCGGATGACGCAGTAGGTCTGCGCGCCCTGCAGCGTGCGAAAGCAGCCGGAGACTTTTTGCTTGACCTTGGGCATTCGCACCGTCTGTTCGGCCACATTGTTGGTGAACGGCACGTCGGCCCGTGTCATGAAGCGCCAAACATCGTCGCTGTAGTCGCGCAGCCGGCCAATCAGATTGGTGGCCTTGCTTTGCTTGGGTCTGCCGCGTTTGCCGCTGGACGGCGCCATCGGGTTGTCTGCCCGTGCCTGCGCCAGAATGGCGTCATACAGGTGGCGCAGCTCGCGTACCTGGGTTTGATACGTGCGTGCGTTGTAGTTCGGTGACTGACCATCCGCGCAGTTGACGTTATCGAGGTGGCTGGCGTGGGTCAGCACCTCGATCAGGTCGCCGGCCCAAGCTTGACCCTGCTCATCCAAGAGGTAGGTCAACTCGCGCAAGTGGTGCGCGTTGCACAGGGCGTGTTGGCACGGCAATGCTTTGTAGGGCATCCAGCCGTCATGCACCAAGACACCCTGGAATTGCTGGAGCAGCGCCAGCGCCTCAAAAGCCTCGGTACCACGCTTGGGGTGACAACCTATCCATGTCAGCGTGTCGCTGGCCAGCACATGCAGCCAGTGCAGCTTCTTGGCAACCCGTAGTCCGGTCTCATCGGCATGTAGCACGGCTGAGCTAACAGCGCCCTGGCCGATGCCTTGCACCGTGGGCCGCAAAGTTTCCGCGCCCGCAAGGGCAGCCTTGACTACCGTTGCCTGACTGACCGCTAGGCCAAAGAAGTCTTTCATCAGCGCGGCCGTGCGCTGCACAGACACCGCGTGATTTTGATTCAGGTGCACCATCGCGGCTTGCGCGCCTGGGCCGTATTGCACGGCGGCGTTTACACCGGCAGAAAACTCCCCGGTATGCACATGCCCGCAGCTACAGATGGCCTGCATGGCGTGGTGCTCGGTGACCTCAAATCTCAACGCCGGCAAATCAAAGACCTGGCGTGTTTCCCCCACATACGCAAACGCCAGGCTACGCTGACATGCTTGGCACTGATCTGGTACGCCATGGATAACGATCTTGTCGGGCTGTGTGGCTTGGCACAAGGTGCTTCCAGGGTGACCCTTTTGTCCACCCGTTGGCCTCTGGCCTGCAACACGCAAAGACTTCGGCACGGGTTTGTTCAGGCCGTCGCTCGATGGTGGTTTGCTGGAGTTGCGGCTGTTCATGTTGAGTCGCGATTGCATTTGCTTGACGGCCTCTTGCAACACCGTGATCTGCTCCTGTAGCACCAAAATAAGCGCATCTTTTTCGGCATGGCTTAACTGGTTCAGGCTTGATGGGGTTTGCATTGCTGTAGATTGTCGCCTGTCGCCTCACGAGCTGAGTAGTTACGATTAGGTAAACCTTGAATTCAGCGCTGATCCACATGCCGAATTCAAAGGCAATGTCCTTGTGGGCGTAGGTGCCACCGTACCTTCCAGTGGTGGCGCGTAGGCCACGCGCATTGGTTTTTGAGACCCAGTCCTTGACGCTTATTCTGTAGCTGTTCAAGCCGGCCTGACTTTTAATTGTGGCGAATTCGCCATAATTAAAACCGGGGTTGTGGACGCGCTCCCATATTCCCAAAAATTCCACAGTGTTCCGATTCCGCAACCAGTCAGCGATGAAAAAGTCACCATCCTTTGCCTTCAGCATGTCGGTCAGTGAAATGTAGTCCTCATCGTTCTGGGAAAGCACGGTGATGGATGTGCCCAGTACGTCGATGGATAACTTCTTCGATTTGCTCATGGACATTCCTATGGTGCGAACTGGTTCAAAGACACATAGTCCTTGATGTAATTGGGGATGAGCGTACGGTATTTCGCTGGAACGGATCTGAAGTCGCGGGTGGAAAAGTAGGGGTTGGTCGCCAGGTCGGTGTAATGCCCGCTCTCGATGATGCTGCGCACGGCGTCGCTGGTGGCATACGCCTTGAAGTAGGTCTTGATCGCGGGGATGTCGGCGCCGAGGTGCTCATAGGTTCCGCCTTCGACCACCGGGCCTCCCCCTCCGCTGCCGCCCTTGCCTTTGGGGGGCGGGAGCTTTAGCACTTCGTCGTAGTTGAACTCTTCCTCGACGTATTCGCAGTTGGCAAAGAAGTCGAACAGTTTGAAGGCCGTTTTCGACGGGTGCTGCACGCCTTCCTTGAGGCTGTCGTCGAAGAGTAGCTCGCGAAAGTCGTGCTTGCGGGTGCCGCGCCCTTTGATCTGGATGAAGTCGGTCGGTGAGAAGATGGGCCTGAATAGACCCAGGTTGAGGATGTCGGTACAGTCATACCCGGTGGTCATCATGCCGACCGTGACGCAGATGCGCGCCTTGCTGGTCTTGTAGGCGGGTATGAAATTGCCTGAGCCGAACAGGTTGTTATTGCTGAAGTTGATGGTGAACTGTTGCGCGTCGGGTATCTGGGAGGTCACCTGCACGGCAAAGTCAGACTGGTACTTGGCCGGATACATGCGATCAGCCATCTGGTTGAGTATCTGCGCCAGCTTGGCGGCGTGGTTCTGGCTGACGGCAAATATGATCGACTTGCCGATCTCGCCACTGACCGGGTCGCGCAGGGCGTTCTCGAGGAACGTTTTGCAGAAAAGTTGATTGGTATCGTGTGAGAAGAATCGCTTTTCAAACTCGCTTTGACTGTAGGCCTGCTGCTGATCGTCGCCAGCGTCGTCCGTGAACGAGACGATGAAGCCTTCTTCGGAAAGAAGCGTGGTCGTGACCTCGGTGCGGGCGTCCACCACCGTCGGGTTGATCAGGTAGCCTTCCTTCACACCGTCGAGCAAGGAGTAGCGGAACGTCGGCTGGCTGTTCTCGCAGCCGAAGGTGCGGTAGGTGTCGAGCAGCAGGCGGCGTTCGGCCTCGCGCGGGTCGCGGGTGCCCGGCTTTGAGCCGTCGAACCGGCGGAGGTAATCGCGCGGTGTGGCGGTGAGCCCCAGCTTGTAGCCGATGAAGTAGTCGAACACGGCACGGGCATTGCCGCCAATGGAGCGGTGCGCTTCGTCGGAGATGACGAGATCGAAGTCGGTCGGCGAGAAGAGCTTCTGGTACTTGTTGTTGAAGAGGAGGGATTGCACGGTGGTGACGACAATCTCCGCGCGTCGCCAGTCGTCCCGGTTCTCCTTGTAGATCACCGTCTGATAGTCGGCGGACAGCACCGCTGCGAAGGCCTTCTTTGCCTGGTC
>JANLPN010000075.1:0-2035 GCA_031367285.1 Betaproteobacteria bacterium
GTGGACACGCTGGAACTGGTCAAGCGCCACTGGGCCGACATCGGCATCGACATCAAGGTCAACACGATTGAACGCGCGCTCTACTACACGCGCGGCGACAGCAACGACCATGACGCCGCCACCTGGCCCGGCCCAGGCGGACTCGACCCCATGCTCGACCCGCGCGACTATTTTGCCCAGCACATCCAGGGCTCGCGGTATGCGATTCCGTGGACCCAGTGGTATGTATCGGGCGGCAAGGATGGCCAGGAGCCGCCAGAGAGCCAGAAGCAGCGCATGAAAATGTACGACGATGCGCGCGCCACGGCCGACCTCAAGAAACGCGGCGACATCATGAAACAGGTGTTCGACTCCTGCGCGGAGGCCTTCGAAACGGTGGGCGTCTGCCTGGCGGTGAACTCGTTCGGCATTGCCAAGACCAATTTGCAGAACGTGCCCAAGAGTTACCCTAACGCCTGGTCCTGGCCCAATCCCGGCCCGGCGCTGCCACAGCAGTTCTTCTTCACGCGCACCTGAGTTGAGTCTGCGAATCTTTCTGCTGCGCGGGCCAATCTGACGCTTGCGGTACTCACCGTACAGGTGTACGGCTCCGCTTCTCTGCGCCACCTTGACCCGCTCGCTACGAAAACAGGGTTTCAGCGAAGACTAATTTGTGCCCAAGTTACGTCGTAGCTAAATCTTCACAAACTCAAGGGTTGATTCAATGCTGGTATTTATCGTCAAACGGCTGCTCTGGATGCTGCCGTTTCTGGTTGCGATCAGCTTCCTGGCTTTTGTGCTGATCCAGCTGCCACCGGGCGACTATGTCACCACCTATATCGCCACCCTGGCAGCATCCAACGAGGTCGTGGACCAGAACACGGCCGCCGATCTGCGCAACCGTTTCGGGCTGGACCAGCCCATGGTGGTGCAGTACTGGAAGTGGATCTCCAACATCATCTTTCACGGTGACTTCGGTCTGAGCTTTGAGTGGCAGCAACCGGTCGGCGATTTGATCTGGGAACGTATGGCGCTCACCCTGCTGCTGACGTTCTCGGCGTTGTTGGTGACCTGGGGCGTGGCGCTGCCGATCGGCGTGTTTTCGGCGGTGAAGAAATATTCGATGGCCGATTACGTGGTGACCACGGCGTCGTTCCTGGGCCTGGCGATTCCGAGTTTCCTGCTCGCGCTGGTGCTGATGTATGTGGCGGCGGTCGAGTTTGGCCAGAACGTGGGGGGCTTGTTCTCCGAGCAGTACCTTACCGCGCCCTGGAGCGTTGACAAAACCATTGACCTGCTGCAGCACCTGTGGATACCGGTGGTGATCCTGGCCGTATCCGGCACCGCCAGCCTGATCCGGGTGATGCGCGCCAATATGCTGGACGAGTTGCACAAGCCGTATGTAACCACGGCACGCGCCAAGGGCCTGTCTGAATTTACGCTGCTGGTGAAATATCCTTTGCGTTTGGCACTAAACCCTTTTATCTCGACCATTGCCTGGCTGCTGCCCAACCTGGTGTCGGGCTCCATCATCGTGGCCATTGTGCTGAGCCTGCCTACCGCCGGGCCGCTGCTGCTGCAGTCGCTCATGAGCCAGGACATGTACCTGGCGGGCGCCTTCATCCTGCTGATCTGCGCGCTGACTGTTATCGGTTCGCTGGTCAGTGACGTATTGCTGGCGCTGGTTGATCCGCGTATCCGCCTTGAATAACGCCGCCCCTCCTGCCGCCGCTGTCGACTCCGTGTCAGCCGCTCCCCTCATGACTGCCGCTGCGGTTGACGAAGCCGCGGGCGCCGGACAGCCGGCCTCCAAACTCGCGGTCGCCTCGCAGTGGCAACTGGTGTGGTGGGCGTTTCGAAGGCACCGGCTGGCCATGGCCGGGCTGGTGGTGACCACCATCCTGTACATCGTTGCCATGGTGCCGGGCTTCTTTGCCGTTAACGACCCGTCCCAGCAAAGCACACGCTCGGCCTTCCATCCTCCGCAGGCGCTGCACCTGATAGACACATCGGCCGATGGCAGCTGGGCGATCCGGCCCTATATCCATCCCTACGT
>JANLPN010000078.1:0-19533 GCA_031367285.1 Betaproteobacteria bacterium
GCCGTCATCTCGGCCAGCACGGTGCCGACAAAAGCGAGGGTGATCGATACCTTGAGCGACGCGTAGAAATACGGCAGGGAACGTGGCAGGCCGACCTTGAGCAACACGTCGCTGCGTTTGGCGCCCAGCACCCGCAACACGTCTTCGAGCTCGGGCTCCAGCGTTGCCAGGCCGGTGGCCATATTGACCGTAATGGGAAAGAACGAGATCAGGAAGGCGGTCAGGATGCCGGGGCCTATGCCGATACCGAACCACACCACCAGGATAGGCACGATGGCCGCCTTGGGCACGGCGTTAAAGGCCACCAGCAGCGGGAATACGGCGGCGTAGGCAATACGTGTGGAGCCGACCAGAAAACCGAGCAACACCCCTACCACGATGGACAGGCCAAAACCCACCAGGGTGACCCAGAAGGTTTGCCAAGCCGCCAGCGCGATGGGGCCGGTAAATTCCGCCAGCGCCTGCGTTATCTTGAGCGGGCTGGGGAAGATAAATTCAGGAACGGCCAGCACCGTGCACAACACCTGCCACAGCACAACCAGCACCACAAACAGCAGTAATGGCGACCAGCGCTCCAGGGTTTTGCTGTTCATGGAGACGCCTTTGCGGCGGCCGCTCCGGCTGGGACCGGGCTGGCTGCGGTCTTGCGAATGGCGCCGATGTGGCTGCGCAACTCGTGCACGATGTCGGTGAAGTCCCGTCCGTAGGTAATCTCCAGGTCGCGTGTGGCGGGCAAATCAATCTCCTTGCGCACGATAAAACGCCCCGGGCTTTTGCTCATCACATACACCGTGTCGGCCAGGAAAACCGATTCGCGCAGATCGTGCGTGACCAGTACCACGTTGAATTTCTGCTCCAGCCACAGATCGCGCAGGATGACCCACAACTCTTCACGCGTAAACGCGTCCAGCGCACCAAAGGGCTCATCCAGCAGCAGCATCTTGGGCTCATGGATCAGGGCGCGGCAAATACTCACGCGCTGTTGCATGCCACCCGACAGCTGCCAGGGGAATTTGTCTTCATAACCTCCCAGGCCCACACGCCGCAGCAGGGCGCTGGCCCGCTGCGCGTACTCCTTGCGCCGCGCCTTGAACTGGCTGCGGTGCGGCTCCACGATTTCCAGTGGCAGCAACACGTTGTCCAGCGTGGTGCGCCAGGGCAGCAACGAAGGCGCCTGGAACGCCATGCCCGAGATCTTGAGCGGGCCGGTGACTGGCTGGCCGTCAATCAGGATGCGGCCCCGCGACGGTATACGCAGCCCGGTGGTCAGTTTCATGAAAGTGGACTTGCCGCAACCCGATGGCCCCACGATGGCAATGAACTCGCCTTTGTGCACGTTCAGGTTGATGGCCTCGACGGCGAAGCTGCTTTTGGCCAGCAGCTCGCTGTTATAGGCGAGCCAGACGTCCTGGAAGTCGACGAAAGCGGTTGGCGAAGCCGGCATGCTGGTCGCCACCAAGGCTACTTCCTGGCCGGCAGGATGTTGAGCTCCGCCACGCTGGGCAGGTAGGCGCTGCTCCATACGGCGTCCGGGTTGACCCGGGTCTTGGTGTTGAACGCGTCCGACACCTGGCTGGCCATCAGCGCCAGGCGCGGGCCTTTGACCTGGCCGAAACCTTCGGCACGGGCGTCCGGGCTGTTGATGACCGTGTCTATCGCCAGCCGCATGCGGCGCTGCTCCAGCGCCACGTCGATGATGCCGTCGCGTGCCTTGACGTAGTCGATCGACGCATCGGGTTTGGCGATCACGTCGCGTACACCCTTGGTAAATGCCTGCAGGAAGGCCTTCACCGCCGCCGGGTTGTCCTTGAGGAACTTGGGCGACACGATGATGGCATTGCCGTACAGCTTGACGCCAAAGTCCGCGTAAGGCAGCACCACCACGTCTTCGGCCCTGACGCCGCGTGCCTCCAGATTGAGCAACGAGGTAAAGGTGAAGCCGGTGATGGCGTCCACGTCACCACGTGCCAGCATGGTTTCGCGCAGCGGCGGGTCCATGGCGGTCCATACCACCGTGCCCACGCTGTTCGCCTTCTGGAAAATCGGGAAGGCGCGCCGTCCGGCGTCGAACACCGGCGCACCGAGTTTTTTGCCGTTCAGGTCGGCGGGGGTCTTGATGCCGGACTTCTTGAGCGCCATCACGGACGACGGCGTGTTGTTGTAGACCATCATCACGGCTACCGGCTTGTTGGGTGCGTCCGGGTTGTTGGCATGGAACTCCATCAAGGCGGCCAGGTCGGCAAAACCCATGTCGTAGGTGCCGGCGGCAACCCGCGTGACCGCACCGCCGGAGCCGTTGCCGGCATCAATCGTCACATCCAGCTTGGCGTCCTTGAAATAGCCCTTGCCGGCGGGTGTGAGGAACAAGGCCGCCGGGCCTTCGAAACGCCAGTCGAGCTGGAATTTAATAGCGGTGTTCTGGGCCTGGGCCAGGCCGCATACGGCACCCAGGAGCACCGCCGAGGCCAATTTGAACAAAGTGCGTTTCTGCATAGAAAATCCGTAGAAAATAAAAGAACAGCGGGACGTGGACAACAGGAGGCGGTGCAAGAACAATGCCAGCCGCGCCCGTGTCTGGTGCCAAGCGGGTCCATCAGGCGCAGGCAGATTATCGGTGCGAACCGGAGCCAATCCTTTAGACTGGTAGTGTGTACCTCCTGCAGGACTTCCCATGACCACCTCCGATCACGCTGCCCTGATTGACCGCTTCTACGCCGCTTTTGCCCTGCTCGATGGCGACACCATGCAGGCCTGTTATACGAGTGATGCACAGTTTGAGGATCCGGTCTTCAAGCTCCGGGGGCAGGCACAGGTCGGTGGCATGTGGCGCATGTTGTGCGGCGCCACCCGCGACAAGGCGCGCGACGCCTGGAAGCTCGAAGTCAGCGGCATTTCAGCTGACGCTTCAAGCGGCAAGGCACATTGGGAGGCCTATTACCGGTTCAGCGCCACCGGCCGTCTGGTACACAACATCATCGACGCGCAGTTCACGTTCAAGGATGGCCTGATAGCGACGCACCAGGATACGTTTGATTTCTGGCACTGGTCGCGCCAGGCCCTGGGGTTGACCGGTACCCTGCTCGGCTGGACCCCGATGTTGCACAACAAGGTGCGGGCGCAGGCCGCGTCCGGTCTGGCGGCTTTTATGCGCAAGGGCGTTTGACAGGACGCATGGCTTCGGGTGCACGACATTGCGCGCGCGGGTAAGATGGTTCGCATGCTTGTTCCGAAATTTTCATCACCTATTTCCAGCGCCAAAACAGCCGGCCCACGGTTGGCCGTAGTGATCCTGTTGCAGTGCCTTGTACTTTGCGCTGCCCATGCGGGCTGCTCGGACGCACCCGCGGCGGGCGTGGACTGGAGCGGCTGCGAAAAAGCCCGGCTGATTTTGCGCAAAGCCGAGTTGCAAGGTTCCAAACTTGCCGGCACCACCATGAATGGCAGCGACTTCGCGCAGGCCAACCTCTCGGGCTCCGACCTCACACGTGCCAGCGTAGAACGTGCACGTTTCAGTGGTGCTGATCTGGACCGCGCCAAACTGGTCCGCATGATTGCCTACCGCGGCAACTTCACTGGAGCCAAGCTGGCGGGAGCCGATCTGTCCAAGGCCGAATTGATGCGCTCCAATTTCGCGGGAGCCAACCTGTCCAACGCGAACCTTGAAAAGGCCGAACTGCAGCGTGCCACGATGGATGGCGCAGTACTGGCCGGTGCCAATTTGACCGGCACCGACCTGGCGCGTACCAGCTTCGTAAAAGCCAATATGGCGGGGGCCAGGCTGGCGCAGGCCCGCATGTTTCTCACGCGCATTGAAGGCGTCGATCTTTCCGCTGCCCAAGGCATGGTGCAGTCGCAGCTGGACTCCGCCTGCGGCAGCAGCCAGACCAAATTGCCCAAAGGCCTGAAGGCCCCGCCGTCCTGGCCCTGCGCCAAGGAGGAGTAGGCCACTGCGGCAATGCTCAGGCTGCGAACTGCAGCGCTGCCAGCCGTGCGTAAACACCGCCTTGCGCCACCAGCGCCGCGTGGGTGCCCTGCTCGACGATACGGGAGCGGTCCAGCACGATGATGCGGTCGGCCTTTTGCACCGTGGCCAGGCGGTGCGCAATAACCAGGGTGGTGCGGTTGCGCATGGCCGACTCCAGCGCCGCCTGCACCATGCGTTCGCTCTCCGCGTCCAGCGCGCTGGTGGCTTCGTCCAGCAGCAGCAGGGGCGGGTTCTTGAGCATGGCGCGCGCGATGGCGATACGCTGGCGCTGGCCGCCGCTCAGACGCACCCCGCGTTCACCCAGGAAGGTGCCATAACCCTCGGGCAGCAGGCGTATGAACTCGTCGGCAAAAGCGGCTTGCGCCGCCGCCTTGACCTCTTCGTCGCCGGCCTCTGGTTTGCCGTAGCGTATGTTTTCCAAGGCATTGGCGGAGAAGATCACCGCGTCCTGCGGCACGATGCCGATTTGCTGGCGCAGGTCGGCCAGCGCCAGTTGCCGCGTCGGCACACCACCGAGCAGGATGTTGCCGCTTTGCGGATCGTAAAAGCGCAGCAACAGCTGGAACACCGTGCTTTTGCCGGCGCCGCTGGGCCCCACCAGGGCCACGGTTTCGCCCGCCGCCACATGCAGGCTGAAGCCGCTCAAGGCTGGCTGCAGGGGGCGTGAAGGGTAATGGAAAGTCACGGCCTCAAATGCCACTTCGCTGCCGGCCACCGGATGGGCCGCAACTACCGGCTGGGCCGGCGAACGGATCGGTGAGTGGGTGCCCAGCAATTCCATCAGGCGTTCGGTGGCGCCGGCAGCGCGCAACAAGTCGCCGTAGACCTCGCCCAGCACCGCGAAGGCGCTGGCCAGGATGATCACGTAGACCACGGTCTGCCCCAGATGGCCGGCCGTGATACGCCCGGCCGCCACCGCCTGGGTACCCTGGTACAGGCCCCACAACAATGCCGCCGAGGTGGCGATGATTACAAAGGCCACCAGCGCCGAACGCGCCCGGGTGCGGCGAACCGCCACGTTGAAGGCGTTTTCGGTGGAGGCATCGAAGCGGTTCGCTTCGCGGGTTTCGGCGTTGTAGCTTTGCACCACCGGAATGGCGTTGAGCACCTCGGCCGCGATGGCGCTCGAGTCGGCCACCCGGTCCTGGCTGGCGCGCGAGAGTTTGCGCACGCGCCGGCCAAACCACAGGCTGGGCAACACAATCAGCACCAGCACACCCAGTACCTGGAACATCACATACGGGTTGGTCCAGACCAGCATGGCCAGCGCACCGACGCCCATCACGGCATTACGCAGGCCCATGCTGAGCGACGAGCCGACCACGGTTTGCACCAGCGTTGTGTCCACGGTCAGGCGGCTCAGCACTTCGCCGGTCTGGGTGGTCTCGAAAAACTCCGGGCTCTGGTGCAGCACATGGCCGTACACCGCATTGCGCAGGTCGGCCGTGATACGTTCACCGAGCCAGCTCACCATGTAGAAACGCGCCGCCGAAAACAGGCCCAGCGCCACCGCCACCGCAAACAGCAGCATGAAATGCTCGCGCAGCGCCATTACCTGCAAGCCTTTGTTGCCGCTGGCCAAGGCCGCCGCCGACGGTGCGCCAACCAGGCCGCCGTCGATCAGGCTGCGCAGTGCCAGCGGGAACACCAGCGTGGAGACGGCGGCAAGCACCAGGAACACGATGGCAAGCGAGATACGCAGCGCATAAGGCCGCATGAACGGGACCAGGCCGGACAGGGATTTCGTGTTTTGCGCTTTGGCACGTTCAGAGGTCATGGGAAGCTGCTGGAGGGGGCGGGCGTTTGCGCGCAAGCCCCGTAGCCTAACAGGCTGCCGTGGGCCGGTTGCCTGCCGGCGCTGGCGGTGTGCGACCGGCTGCTACAGCACCAGCGGTTTGGCGTAACCGGTCATCTCCAGGTAGCCCCGGCCGACCCGCCGCCGGCTGCCGTCAAACAGGTCGCACAGGCCCTCCCAGTACACCGCACCGGTAGAGGCGCGGCTGTCGAGTTCCTGGTTGTCCAGCACTGCGCGCACGACGTAGTTGTCGGCCGGTGTGCGCACCAGCCACTCCACCGGGTAGCTGGTTTGGGTCAGCGGGCTCTTCCAGCGGCGCACGGGCTGGAAAACTACTTCTCCGCGCCCAAAAACATAGGGCATCCGGCCACCGTCCATGGCCGGATGCCGGAACGAACCGCCGTCCCACAAGGCGTTGCCGTCTTTGTCGCGCATCTGGAACGCCATCAGCGCGCTGCCGTCGAACAGGTTCATGCCCATCCAGTCCCAGCCCACGGCCAGCGGGTGCAGCAGGCCGTCGCTCCATTCATGGTCCAGCCAGGCCGCACCCTGGCCGGGCCTGAAGTCCGTATGGGCGTTTTTGGCGCCATCGCCGGAGACCGCGAAACGCTGTCCCTGGATGCGGACTTCACCAACAAACGCCAGCTGCGGCTGGCTGTAGTAGTGGCTTGCCTGCTGCGGGTCGGGCCCTTTGCGCGATAGCCCGTTGCTGCCCTGCAGCAACACGCCCTGGGTGGCGGAGAAAGACAAGCTGAGTTCGAAGTCAGTTGCCGCGATCCGGGCTGCGTAACCATCGCCCTGGCGCACCAGCGACCAGTCGCGCAGGCGAATCGCCGTGTCCTGCTCGCTGGCGGACGCCACGCCGAAACCCTGGCGTGCAATACGCTGGTCGTGCCAGAAGCGTTTGCCCTGTACGTCGGTCACGGCGGCATGGGCAAACAGCAATTGCCGCGCCGCAAAACGCGACGCCATGTTTTGCGTAGCGTCCACGCGCGCGCGGAAAAACGTCAGCTGGAAACCAAAGTCGCGCGCCTGGGCACCTTCGCCCACGCGGCTGTGGCCGGTGATGTACCACCACTCGGTGCGCAGGTCCGGGTGGCTGCCGAAGTCGCGCGGGAACACCGGGCTGCCGGGGCCAGGGGGTTTGTCGCCTGCGGTCTGGGCGGCGCGTGCTGCAGGGTGCATCAGGGCGCCGACGCCCGACTGCAGCAGCAGGCGGCGCAGGCGCTGGGTCAAACCGGAACCGTGTAATTCAAGGCCATACGGCCGCCGTCCACCGTGACGATCTCGCCGGTGACATAACTGGCGGCATCACTTGCCAGCCAGGCCACCACGTCGGCGATTTCGGAAGGCTGCCCGAGGCGTTTCATGGGCGTGCGGCTCATGATTTTGGCGCGCGCTTCGTCGCTGGTCAGGACCGCCCTGGCGGCAAGTTCGGTGGCAATCGTTCCCGGGGCCACCGCGTTGACGCGGATGCCGAAGTCCGCCAGCGCCAGCGCCATCACCCGCGTGAGCTGGTTGATGCCGCCTTTGCTCACGTTGTAGCTGGAAATATTCGGGATGGCCAATACGGCATTGACCGAACTCATATTGACGATCACACCAGCCCTCATCCGGGCCATTTCGCGCGCCACCGCCTGCCCCATCAGGAACGCGCCCTTGAGGTTGACCCGCAACACGGCGTCGAAGTCTTCCTCGCTCACGTCCAGGAAATCGGCGGCGCGAAAAATGCCGGCGTTGTTGACCAGCACGTCGATACGGCCATGCAATTGCAGGGTGTGTTGCACCGCGGCGTCCACCTGCGCCTTGTTGCCCACGTCGCAGTGCACATACGAGGCACCCAGGCCGGTGGCCAGTGCCGCGCCACGGGTGTCGTCCACGTCGGCAATCACCACCCGGGCGCCTTCGCGCGCAAAGCGCCCGGCGCAGGCCGCGCCTATGCCTTGCGCACCGCCGGTGACTATGACCACCTTGCCGCCCAGTCCAAACGAGACCGCGCCGGCCGTGGGGGGTGCATCAGGGTGTGCAGTCATGGCTTGGAATCTTCCCTGGCCGATGCTGACCGGAAAGCGGCCACAAAATTCAGTGCATGTTCGTGTACCGCGGCTGCGCTTTTGCCGGGGCTGTAAAGCGCCGAGCCGATGCCGAATCCGTTCGCACCGGCCGCCAGCCAGGGCGCTATATTGCCCTGTGTGATACCCCCTACGGGAAACACCAGCGTGGCCGCGGGCAACACCGCCCGCAAGGCCTTGAGCACGGCCGGAGAGGCCATTTCGGCCGGGAACAACTTGAGTCCATGGGCGCCCAGCGCCAGCGCCGCAAAGGCTTCGCTGGGGGTCATGACACCGGGCAGGCACACCAGGCCCAGTTGCAGCGCGGCGCGCACGACGTCGGCGTCAAAGTTGGGTGCCACCACCAGGTGGCCGCCCGCGGCATGGACGTCGCGCACCTGCGCTGCTGTCAGTACCGTACCGGCACCCACCATTGTGCGCGGGTAGGCGTGTCCCAGCAGCGCAATACTGTCCAGAGCCTGCGGCGAATTGAGCGGCACTTCGAGCAGGCTGAAGCCGCCGTGCACCACGGCCTCACCAATGGTTGGAGCCTGCGCCGGGGTGATGCCCCGCAGGATGGCGATCAGCGGCAGCTGTTGCAAGGCGGCGGCAAACTTGGATGGCAGGTTCATGGGTTGTGAGGAGGCAGTGCGGTGGACAGTGCAAACAGCCCGGCCCAGGTGGCTTCGGCGCCCATTGATTTTGCCCTAACGCCGTGTTGGGACAGCGCCTGGACATAACGTTGCGTCAGGCCGGCAGCGCCAATCACCACCACTTCGGAGCCGGCCGCCAGCGCCTGTGCCGACAATTCCTCGCCAATGACCAGACCGGACAGGTAATTGCTGAGTGCCGCGGGAGCCATTCTTGAAAACAGGGACAGCGTACGTGCGCCAAACGCGTGGTGCAGCAGATTGCCTCCCGGCATGGCACGCCGCACCCCCAGCGCAAAGGCCGCGTCGTCCGGCGGTGCGTCGGCGGCAATGGTTTTGGCCAGGATCGAATGCTGGCTGAGCAGGGCGAACACCTCGCCGCTCATCCAGGTGCGAAATCCGGTCACCCGCCCATTCGCCACCCGTGCCCATTTGCTGTGGGTTCCTGGCAATACAAAAACGCCGTCGCGCAAACCGCTGAGTTGCATGGCGCCGAAGATCTGCACCTCTTCGCCGCGCATCACGTCGGGAACCGACCCCAGCCCCGGCAGATCGCCGGGGTGTTCGCAGCTCAGGCCGGGCACGATAGCGACGGGCGCGCGCCCGGGCCGCGGCGCGATCCAGGTCAATTGCGCAGCGACTTCGTCAAAACCCGCGGGGCAGGCGCAGTAGGGCGCCTCCTGCCAACCCTGCTTGCTGCCGGCCATGCCGGATACCAGGCAAGCCACGCCGCCCACGCCGGCCCAGTCGCCGAACGAGGCATCAAACACCGCGCCGAATTCGCCCGGTGCAACGGTCAACACGCCGCGCGGGAAGGAACGCTGCTCCAGCACCGCACCGTGCCGGTCCAGGCGTGCCCCACGCAGTGCCGAGCTGCCCCAGTCTATGGCCAGCAGCCTGGTGGTGTGGTCCGTGTGCACCGGCATAGTGTGGCCCACGCGCGGCGTCACAAAATCGAAAATACCGAATTGCTGCGCGGCATGGGGGTAACGGCACCAAAACCCTGCACCGAGAGCGCCGCTGCGGCATTGGCGTAAAAAGCCGCACGAAACACATCGTCGCCCTTGGCCAGGCGGGCCAGAAGGTTGCCACAAAAGCAGTCGCCCGCACCGGTGGCATCGCGCACCGTGGTGCGGCGGGCAAGCACATGTTCGCGTTTCTGGCCATCGCTCACCAGCGCACCTTCGCTGCCGAGCTTGAGCGCCACGCTGCGCGCGCCATGGGCATGGCTCCAGTCCACGATGCTGTTGGCGTCGTCCAGGCCGGTCAGGGTGACCATGTCTTCCAGGCTGGGCAAAAAAATGTCGCACAGCGCGACGGCTTGCACGGTGCAGGCCTGCGCACGCGCCAGCGGCCACAGCTTGAGGCGCAGGTTGGAGTCGAACGACACCTGGGTGCTGGCCTCACGCGCCAACGCCATGGCTTCGAAAGCCGTGTCGCAGGCGCCCGGCGAGATGGCAAGCGTTATACCCGAGACATGCAGGTACTGGGACGCGCGTACCACGTCCGACGGTGCGCCCGACAGCCAGTGCGGCGTCATGCGGCTGGCCGCCGAGTCCGCCCGCCGGTAGCTAAACTCGTGCCCGCCCGTGCCGTGCGTCACGAAGTAGATGCCGGTATGGCTGGCGCTGGCCGTGGTGACACCGGCCGTGTTGACGCCTTCCTGCGCCCACAGTTGCAGCAAGGAGCGGCCAAAGGTGTCGCCGCCGACACGGGTCAGGTAGGCGGTGCGCGCGCCGGCCCGGGCCGCCGCAATCACGGCATTGCTGGTGTCCCCGCCAAAACCCTGCAGGTACTGGGACTGGCCGGGTGTGGTCTGGTTGAACTCCACCATTGCCTCGCCCAGAGCCGCGACGTCGAAGAGCTTCTGGACCATTGGCCTCTTAGTGGTTGTCGCGTGGAACGAAGGCTCCGCGCTTGCCGACCAGGAAATCCAGGTCCACGCCTTCATCCGCCTGGAGTACGTGGTCCACGTACAGCTTCCAGTAACCGCTGGCCAAAGGCGGCGGCGGCGCAGTCCAGGTGGACAGGCGGCGCGCCAGCTCTTCGTCGCTGATATGCAGGTGCAGCCTGCGGTTCGGTACGTCCAGCTCTATCATGTCGCCGTTTTGTACCACCGCCAGCGGCCCGCCGGCAGCGGCCTCGGGGGCGGTGTGCAATACCACCGTTCCATAGGCAGTGCCGCTCATGCGCGCATCGCTGATACGCACCATGTCGGTAATGCCCTTGCGCAGTACCTTGGGCGGCAGCGGCATATTGCCCACCTCGGCCATGCCGGGGTAACCTTTGGGGCCGCAGTTCTTGAGCACCAGCACGCAGTTCTCGTCCACGTCCAGCGTTTCGTCGTCGATCAGGCGGTGAAACTCCTCGATGTTCTCGAACACCACGGCGCGCCCGGTGTGCACCAGCAGCGAGGCGGTGGCCGCACTGGGCTTGATGACGGCACCGCGCGGCGACAAATTGCCGCGCAGTATGGCAATGCCTGCCTTGTGCATGAACGGCTTTTCCAGCGGCATGATCACGTCGGCGTTGAAATTTTCGGCGTCCGCGATGTTCTCGGCGATGGTCTTTCCGGTGGCGGTAATGGCGTCGCCGTGCAGCAGATGCGCGATCTCTTTCATGACCGCCGGCAGGCCACCGGCGTAACAGAAGTCTTCCATCAGGTATTTGCCGGAAGGCTGCAGGTTGACCAGGCAGGGCAGTTCGCTGCCCAGGCGGTCGAAGTCTTCAATCGTGAGCTTGACGCCGATACGCCCGGCCATGGCAATCAGGTGGATCACCGCATTGGTCGAGCCACCAATGGCGGCCAGGGTTTTGATGGCGTTCTCGAAGGCCTCGCGCGTCAGAATTTTGGATAACACCAGGTCTTCGTGCACCATGTCCACGATGCGCCGGCCGGCCATACGCGCCAGCACGTTGCGCCGGCCGTCCACGGCCGGGTAGGCGGCATTGCCGGTCAGGCCTATGCCCAATGCCTCGACCATGCTGGCCATGGTGCTGGCCGTGCCCATGGTCATGCAGTGGCCATGGCTGCGGTGCATGCAGCTCTCGGCCTCGAAAAACTCCTGCAGCTTGAGTTTGCCGGCGCGCACCTGTTCGCTCATGCTCCAGACCCCGGTGCCCGAGCCGAGTTCCTGGCCGCGCCATTTGCCGCTGAGCATGGGGCCGCCGCTTACGCCTATCGTCGGCAGGTCCACGCTGGCCGCGCCCATCACCAGCGCCGGAGTGGTCTTGTCGCAGCCCATCAGCAGCACCACGCCATCCACCGGGTTGCCGCGTATGCTTTCTTCCACGTCCATGCTGGCCAGGTTGCGGTACAACATGGCGGTCGGGCGCAACAGGGTTTCGCCCAGAGACATCACCGGAAACTCGAGCGGGAAGCCGCCGGCTTCGTAGACGCCGATCTTGACCTGCTCGGCAATGGTTCGGAAGTGCGAATTGCAGGGCGTCAGTTCGCTGAAGGTATTGCAGATGCCGATTACAGGCCGGCCGTCGAACTGGTCGTGCGGAATACCCTTGCCCTTGACCCAGCTCCGGTACGCGAAACCGTCGCGGTCCTGGCGGCCAAACCATTGCTGGCTGCGGAGTTGTTCGGGCGTTTTTTTTGGGGCTTGGGTCATGGTATCTCGGTAGGAGTAATCGGTTCAGGGTTTACCCCCAACGGGGCGTACAGCCAATCGTCATATGATAAACATCCGCAGCATATTCTGTAAAGCACCCTGTCGTGCACCGTCGGCGGGCCAGCCTCGCGCGCCGACGGTGGCAAATACCGGTGTTTCCAGCCATGGAGAAGAGTTTGTCCAGTCCAGAGGTCCTTACCGCAGCCAAATTGTGGCAACCATACAGGCAAACGCTGGGCGAGGCTTTTGTGGTGCATGACCGCACGCACCTGGACGACCCGGAGCAATTTGCCGTTATTGCACCGCGCATCCGGGGTATCGCCGCGACCGGTGAGTCCAAGGTTCCGGCCTCGCTTATACAACAATTGCCCGCACTCGAAGTAATTTCGGTTTTCGGCGTTGGATACGACGGCGTGGACGTGGCAGCAGCGCGTGCGCGTGGCATACCTGTCACCAACACGCCCGACGTCCTGACTGACGACGTGGCTGACCTGGGCATGGCCCTGGTATTGGCATTGGCGCGGCGCATCCCGCAGGCGGATAAATTCGTTCGAAGTGGTGAGTGGCTCAATGGTCCGTTGCCTCTTGCGCGCAAGGTCAGCGGGGCGCGGTTGGGCATTGTTGGCCTGGGACGGATAGGGCAGGCCATTGCGCGCCGTGCCACGGGGTTCGGCATGTCGATTGCGTACACCACGCGCAACAAGAAGCCGGATTGCACCTACCCGTATTTTCCGAACGCGGAAGCACTTGCGCGGGAGGTGGACTTTCTGCTCGTGATCACTCCTGGGGGCGCGGCGACGCGTGGCCTTATCGACGCAAAAGTGTTGGCTGCCCTTGGTCCCAAAGGGCATTTGATCAATGTCTCGCGCGGCTCGGTAGTGGACCAGGAGGCATTGGTACATGCCGTGACCCGCGGAGTAATCGCGGGCGCCGCCCTGGACGTTTTCGAAAATGAACCCAATGTGCCCGCCGAGTTGCGTGCGCACGAAAACGTGGTCCTGACGCCGCACATGGCCAGCGCTACCTGGGAGACGCGGCGCGCCATGGCAGACCTCGCATTGGCGAATTTGCAGGCCCATTTTTCGGGCAAACCGCTGCTGACTCCGGTGTGGTGATGATCAAGAACGTGCATGGCAATACGGTCGACTACCTCGGTAGCGCAATTGTGGCCGGGCGTTTTGGTGCTGGCGGTTCGTTGCCGCCGGAGCCGCTATTGTGCGAGGAACTGGGTGTCAGCCGCACCGTCATACGCGAGTCGGTCAAGTCCCTGGTAGCCAAGGGACTGATACAGACCGGGCCAAAGGTGGGAACGCGGGTGCTGCCTGGCGAGCAATGGAACTGGTTTGACCCGGACGTGATTGGCTGGCAGGCCAAGGCGGGGCTGACGCCCGAATTCGTGCGCGACCTGCAGGACCTGAGGCTGATCGTCGAGCCGGCCGCCGTGAAGCTGGCGGCCGTGCGCGCCACCAGAGCGGATATCGAAGGTATCGAAGCGGCGTTCGCCGGCATGAAAAGCGCCGTGGAAGAAGGCGGAGACTACGTTACCCATGATTTGCGCTTCCACCAGGGCTTGCTGCGTGCTTCGCACAACCGCATGCTGGTGCAGATGAGCCAGGCCTTGGGTGCATTGCTTCGCACCAGCTTCGAGATTTCCACCGCCAAGAAGGACGGCCCGCGCGGCTCTTTGCCGCTACACCGCGCGGTGCTCGATGCGGTGATTGCGCACAACCCGGCCAAGGCGGGGCGGGCCATTCTGGTACTGATTGACGGAGCCCACAAGGACATCGAAATGGTGCTTACTTCCCGCCACGTATTGCCACGTTTGAGCCAGCCCCCGCCATTGCTGCAAGTGGCGTGAATCGGCCGCTGCAATTGTTTTCCGTTTTTCCACTGCAACCAAGGAGACTCCCCCATGAAATTTAAGCTAGTTGCGACCGCCGCGCTCATGACTGTCGCGCTGTTGAGCGGCGGCCATGCAGTCGCCCAGGACAAACTCACCGTCTGGTGGGTCAAGGGCTTCTATCCGGCCGAAGACGCGGCGTTATTTGAGGCCATCAAGAAGTACGAAGCAAAGTACAAAGGCGTGAAGATAGAACTATCGCAGTATCCGATCCAGGACATGATCCCCAAGACCGTCGCGGCACTCGACTCCGGCAACCCGCCCGACGTGGCGTATGCCGACGTATACGACTTCCAGGTCACGGGCAAATGGGCCTTCGACGGCAAGCAGGAAAACATCAGCAGCGTGATTGATCCGATCCGCGCCCGTTTTGCGCCGAATACCGTCGAGACGGCGTTCCTGTACAACGACGCCAAGAAAGACCGCGCGTACTACGCGTTCCCGATGAAACAGCAGACCATGCATATCGAATACTGGATCGACATGCTTGCCGACGCCGGTTTCAAGGAGACGGACATTCCAACCGGCTGGAAAGATTATTGGTCGTTCTGGTGCGACAAGGTGCAGCCGGCGCACCGGGCGAAAACCGGTAACCGTACTTTCGGCATTGGCCAGCCGCTGGGCGTGGATTCCAGCGACGCGTTTTTTTCGTTCCTGACCTTCATGGACGCCTACAACGTAAGCCTGGTGAGCGACAGCGGCAAGTTGCTGGTCGATGACCCCAAGGTACGTGCCGGGCTGATAGGCGCATTGGGCGACTATGTTGCGCCTTACACCAAGGGCTGCTCGCCGCCGTCTTCTACCAGCTGGAAGGACCCCGACAACAATGTCGCCTTTCACAACAAGACGACCGTGATGACGCACAACGCGACCATCTCGATCGCCGCCAAGTGGCTCGACGACATGAACAATGCCGCCCTCAAACCCGAGGACCGCGAGACCGCCAAGAAAAACTACACGCAGAACATCCGCACCGCCGGTTTCCCGAACAAGCCCGACGGAAGCAAGATGGTGTACCGCTCCGCGATCAAGACCGGCGTGATCTTCAGCCAGGCCAAAAACAAGGTACGCGCCAAGGAGTTCGTGGCCTTCCTGATGCAGGAAGAAAACCTGACGCCTTATGTGGAGGGCTCGCTGGGGCGCTGGTTCCCCGTCATGAAGACGGCGCAGGAGCGACCGTTCTGGAAAGCCGATGCGCACCGCCTGTCGGTTTATAACCAGTACAAGGCCGGTACCGTGAATTTCGAGTTCACCAAGAACTACAAGTTTACGATTCTGAACAACGAGAACGTCTGGGCCAAAGCCGCGAGCCGGGTCATTAACGACAAGATTCCGGTGGACAAGGCGGTGGATGAAATGATTGCGCGCATCAAGGTCGTGGCGAACTGATCCGGGCAGGTTTTCCCAACGAGGAAGGGCGCGCAATCGCTTCGGCCAGCGGAGCGATTGTGCGAGGAGCAATTGTCATGAGCACCATCACCATTGACCAGCCGGGCGGGTTTGCCCGGCCTGTCCGCAAGGGACTGACTTCGTGGGAGTTGTGGGGCAGGATACTGGTCGTCCCGTACCTGCTTGTTTTTGTCGTGTTCGTGATTTACCCGGTCGGGTATGGGTTGTGGCTGGCCCGCCACCCGCAGACCTATGAGCGACTTTTTGCCGACCCGATATTTTTCCGGACACTCATAAACAGCGTGGTGTTCATCGTCGTGTCGGTCAACGTGAAGATGGTCGTCGCGCTTTTTTTATCGGGATTTTTCCTGAACACGCGTTGGTGGATCAAATGGCTGTCCCTGCTGTTCATCCTGCCCTGGGCGGTTCCGTCGATTCCGACCATACTGTCGATGCGTTTCATGCTCAACCCCGAGTGGGGCGTGATCAATTCCTTGATCTTCAAATTTACCGGCCTGGACGGCCCGAACTGGCTTAACGATCCCGCGCTTGCGTTGAGTTTTGCCATGCTGGCACATATCTGGAAGTCGCTGCCGTTCTGGACCTTGATCCTGGTGGCGGGGCGCATGTCGATACCTGGCGAGCAGTACGAGGCAGCCTCGGTGGACGGTGCTTCCACCTGGCAGAAATTCCGGTTTATCACCTGGCCGTCGATGCGCTCGCTGTACCTGACATCGACCATCCTGTCGATGATCTGGACGCTGGGCGACTTCAACAGCGTCTATCTGCTCACCGGCGGCGGGCCGGCCGACCTGACGCATGTGCTGGCTACGCTGGGCATCCGATATTTGCGCCTGGACCAGGTGGATCTGTCATTGGCCTCCATCGTGGTCGCGCTGCCGTTGGTGCTGCCGCTGGTCTATTTCATGATGAAGCGGTTGTCGAAATGAGCCCCCGCGCTCGGCACTGCGTGTCCTCGCTGCCCCCCGAGGGGGTGCTCGCCCTCCTAGAGGCGGCTCGTCGGAGAGCGAAATGAAGCGCATCACGCTCAAGGCGGTTGCCGCCGAAGCCCGGCTGCTGCTGATCGGCATACCGGTGTTCCTGTGGACCATGATTCCGATCTACCACATGGTGCTGTTTTCGATTTCGCCGCGCGACCAGGCGACATCGGGAAGAATCTGGCCCAAAAACCCTACGCTGGACAACTTTGCCTTCGTGTTTGGGCAGAAGCACTTTTACCTCGATCACTTCTGGGTCCAGATGCGCAACTCGCTCGTGATCGCGTTGGCGGTCGGATTCATTACGCTGGCGGTGTCTACGGCCGCCGCGTTCGCAATCAGCCGGCTGAGGGTACGCGGCGGGCGCACGGTGATGAACATGGCGCTGTTTACCTACTTCATCCCCGCTGCGTTTCTGGCCGTACCGATGTACAAGACCATGGGCAACTATGGCCTGCTCAACAGCCAGTGGGCGCTGATTCTGGCGATGGTCACGATTGCGTCGCCGTATTGCATCTGGGTGCTCAAGCAGGCCTCCGACAAGTTGCCCTATGAACTCGACGAGGCGGCCAAGATGGACGGCGCCACCGCCATGCAGTTGTTTCGTCTGGTTTACCTGCCGCTCATGGTGCCTTCACTGGTCGCGGTTGGCACCTATGCCTTGCTGCTGGCATGGAACGAGTACCTGTATGCATTTCTGCTTCTGTCCAACGACACCAGCGTCACGCTGGCGGTGGCGTTGGGCAACTTTCTGTCGGCCGACGACTCCCCGTGGGAATTGTTGATGACAACCGGTTTGATCTACGCGCTGCCACCGGCGGCGATCTACTACACCTTCAAGCGGTATATGGTGTCTGGCCTGACGGCCGGCGCGGTCAAGAGCTGACGGTTTGCACCACGGACAACAAGGACACCTCGCATGGCATCGGTAGCGTTCGACAAGATCGAGAAGAGTTTTGGCAAACTCAAAATAATTCATGGCATCAGCTTCGACATCGCGGACGGCGAATTCGTGGTGCTCGTGGGACCGTCAGGTTGCGGCAAGTCGACGCTGTTGCGCATGCTGGCCGGGCTGGAAGAGATCAGCGGGGGCGAGATTTCCATCGACGGGCGCGTCATCAACGATCTAGAGTCCAAGGACCGCGACATCGCCATGGTGTTCCAGAGCTACGCCCTGTATCCGCACATGACGGTGCGCGACAACATGGCCTTCAGCCTGAAATTGCGCAAGGCGGATGCGGCGCTTACGGACCAGCGTGTCGGCGACGCGGCACGGATCCTGAACCTGGACCCGCTGCTGGAGCGTTTTCCGCGCGAACTGTCGGGCGGGCAACGCCAGCGGGTCGCGATGGGGCGAGCCATCGTGCGTGACCCCAAGGTATTCCTTTTTGACGAGCCGCTGTCGAATCTGGACGCCAAGCTGCGCGTGGCGATGCGCGCCGAGATCAAGGCGCTGCACCAACGTCTAAAGACCACCACGGTCTACGTCACCCACGACCAGATCGAAGCCATGACCATGGCCGACCGCATCGTCGTGATGCACGACGGCATCATCGAGCAGATCGGCACTCCGTTGGAATTGTTCGACCGTCCGGGCAACCTGTTTGTCGCCCAGTTCATCGGGTCGCCGGCCATGAACGTGTTCGACGGCAACTTGCGTCATGAGGCGGGACGCACCTGGGTAGAGGCGCAGGGCCAGCAGTGGCCTGTTGGCCGGTTGGGCTCCGGCAAAGATGGTCAAGCGGTCTCTTATGGCATCCGACCGGGGGACGTAGTGATCACCGGCACCACCCCGGACATTGCCGCGAAAGTAATCGTGGTTGAGCCTACGGGCGCTGAGACGGAATTGCTGTTGCAGGTCGGCGAGGCGAAATTCATTGTCGTTCTGCACGGTCGCACCGAGGTGCAACCGGACGACGAGATCGGTTTGCGGATTGATGCCGCCAAGGCCCATCTGTTCGATCAAATCAGCGGCAAACGGCTTGACTGAATTTCCAGTACGCTCCGCAAATGGCTGCATCGGTCAGTAAACCATGGCTGGTTGTGATGGGTGTGTCCGGGTGTGGCAAGAGCACGGTGGGCGCGCAGTTGGGACTTGCCCTGGGGGTTGAGTTTCTTGAAGGGGACAGTCTGCACTCTGGGGCCAATATCGCCCGCATGGCTGCCGGCGTGCCGCTCACCGACGAAGACCGGCAAGGGTGGCTGGAACTGCTGTCAGGCCGTCTCGCACAGGCACGCCGTGAGCGGCGCGGCCTGGTGGTGTCGTGCTCGGCGCTGAAGCGATCCTACCGCGACATCTTGCGCAGGGGCGCGCCAGACCTGCTTTTCGTGTATCTTGCGGGCACACCGGCACTGCTGGGCACGCGTACCGCGCATCGTCCGGGGCATTACATGCCGGCGTCGCTGCTGGCCAGTCAGTTCGAGGCTCTGGAGCCCCCGGGGGCCGATGAACATGCGCTGACCTTCGACGTGGCGCAAGCCGTGGATGTTATTGTCAGAGCGGTACTGGTGGCCCTGGCTTGGATACCGCCTGCATTGACGGCGCGTTAGCCGTGACACGAGTTTTTGCCAACCCCCTGGCCTTGGAATACACATGTCTGTTTTCAATAAAGTTGTTCTGTATACCGATAGCGACGGCCGCGCCAGGTTTCGTGAAGAGCCGCTGGTTTTGTCGGAGGGTACGCCGCAGACCATGTTGTCAGCCCTGTTCGCCTCCGGCGGTTACCAGTTGCGCCAGAGCCCGGTGGGTTTTCGCAGCCAGTTCCACTGCACCGGAGCCGCCCAATGGTTGTTTGTGCTGCGCGGCCAGATGGAGATCGGCCTGCAGGGTGGCGCCTCGCGTATGTTCGGCCCGGGGGACCATTTCTACGCGGCCGACCTGTTGCCCGAGGGGGCCGTTTTTGACCCACAAGTTCATGGCCATTGGAGCCGCCAGGTTGGTGCGGACCCGCTGGTAACCCTGTTTGTACGTGGTTGACGACTGCGCAATGGCACGCCTTACCGACGCGGAAGTCCGCCATTATCTTGCGCAGGGATACCTGATCCCGGAGTTCCGCTTGTCCACTGAGAAGGTCAACAAGCTGCGACAGTCGCTTGACCGTTTGATTCGCGACAACCCCGGGGTGCGCCCCGAGAAGCTGGTAAG
>JANLPN010000008.1:0-25653 GCA_031367285.1 Betaproteobacteria bacterium
TGCGGCTGTAGTTCACCACCACCTTGTAGCCGGCCCGGGCGCCCAGGCGCGCGCAGGCCGCGCCTATGCCGCGCGAGGCACCGGTGACTACCATTACGCCCGAACCACCCTCAGGGTCTGCCAAAGTGTTGCCGGCCATAAGCGCCGCTTCGTTATCAAGGCCGCGCCGCTAGCGCTTCGGGGTTGACGATAAAGGGCGGTGTGCGGCCGGCGGCGACATCGAGCGTGGCGCGGAAGGCGCTCTCGGCCAGGCGGCGCATGCATTCGTCGGTAAAACAGATGCCGTGCGGCGTGACGATCACGTTGTCCAGCGCCAGTATCGGGTTGCTGGCCAGGGCCGGTTCCTCTTCGAATACGTCCAGCCCGGCACCGGCGATTTTCCCGCCAACCAGCGCCGCGTACAGCGCTTTCTCGTCCACGATGGGGCCGCGTGCCGTGTTGATCAGGTAGGCGCTCGGTTTCATGAGTGCGATCAGGCGCGCACTGACCAGGCCGCGCGTCTTTTCGCTCAAGGGGCAATTGACGGTCAGGAAATCCGATTCGCGAAACAGGGTGTCCATGTCCACCAGCCGCACACCGAGCTGGGCAGCCAGGGCCGGGTCGGCCACCGGGTCATGCGCGATGAACACCATGTCGAGCGGCTTGGCGATACGGAACAATTCCGCGCCGATATTGCCCATGCCGATGGAACCCAGCGTGCGGCCGGTCAGGCCGGTGCCGATGTAGTCCATCTTCTCGCTCCAGCGCCCGGCACGTGTCAGCCGGTCCTTGATCAGCACCTGCTGCGCCAGCATCAGCACAAAGGTCAGTGCCGAGGTGGCAACCGGGCGCCGCACGCCGTCGGGTGCAATGGTCAGCAACACACCGGCCTTGCTGCAGGCCGGCACGTCGATGCTGTCGTAACCGACGCCAAAACGCGCAATCAGTTTTAGCCGGAGATCCGTGCCGGAAAAGCTCTGCGGCGTCACGCGTGTGACCATGGCGCAGATCGCGTCATACCGCGCCGCATGTGCAGGCGTGATGTCGCCTGAATCCTTGCCCATGTATTCCCACTCGATGAGAGGGTTGTCAAGCAGCCCCAGCACTTCGTTGCCGAAGATCGGTACGCCATCGGACTTGAGGACGTCGGCCGTGATGCCAACGCGGAACTTGCTCATGGCGAATCCTCCACGGTTCAGTTATGTCCCTGCATCATGCGCGGCAGCCAGAGCACCAGGTCCGGCACAAACGCCACCAGCAGGATCACGAGCAACCAGGCTATGGTGAACGGAAGCAACATGCCCAGCGACTCGTTGTAGGTGATGCCGGCGATCTTGCTGGCCACCATGGCCAGCACACCTACCGGTGGCGTGACCGAGCCCAGCACCAGCAGCATGATGGTGACGATGCCGAAATGGACCGGGTCGTAGCCCAGGTGCGCAATCAGCGGTTGCATGATGGGCACCACGATGATCAGCGCGGGTACCGGCTCCAGGAAGGTACCGAGCAGAAAAAAGAACAGTATCAGCACCAGCATGGCCAGCTGTTTGTCACTGGTAATGGACAGCATCAGCTGCAGCGTGGTCTGGCCCACACCCGCGCGGCTCAGCACCCAGCTGAACAGGCCGGCCCCGGCCAGCGTAACCAGTGCGCCGGCCGTCATGCTGGCCGCCGCGGCGAAGTTGCGGTACAGCGTGGTGAACGTGTGTTTGCGCCCGACCAGGCCAAACAGCAAGGCGTAAAAGGCCGCGATGCCACCGGCCTCCGTGGGTGTGAACGCGCCCGACAAAATGCCGCCGATGATGATGACCGGCATGAAGATTGCCGGGATGGCGCGGCTGGTTGCCTGGCCACGTTCTTTCCAGCTGGAACGCGCCGATGGGTGCGCCCCGGCGCCCGGCGCCATGTACCAGGCCAGGCCCAGCATGGCGACGCCGGCCAGGATGCCGGGGAACACCCCGCCCAGGAACAGCGCGCCGACGGACACGCCGGTGACCGAGCCGTAGATCACCGCGATCACGCTCGGCGGGATGATGGGCGCCATCATCGATGCACAGGCCGTCACCGCCACCGCAAAGGCCGGCTTGTAGCCCTCGCGTTTCATGGCCGGGATCATGATGGAGCCGATGGCTGTCAGGTCGGCCAGCGCCGAGCCCGATATCGCGCCCATGAACATATTGGTCATGATGTTGGCCTGGGCCAGGCCGCCGCGGAAGTGCCCGATCAGCGCGCGCGACATGTTCACCAGCCGCTCGGTGATACCCGAGACACCCATGAGTTCACCCGCCAGCACGAACAGCGGCACGGCCAGCAGCGAGAAGTTGTCCAGTGCGTCGTAATACTGCTGCGCCAGTATCAGCACCGGCAATTGCCCGTCCACCAGAATGGCCAGGATCGCCGACAAGCCCATGCAGTAACCAATCGGCATGCCCAGCACCATAAACACGCAGAACAGCCCCAGCATCAGCGCTATGGTCACGACGCCGCCCTCCTACTGCCGCTCATAAAGTCGGGTCCACGGGGTTCTCAACCGCCAGCCGCCGGTTCCAGGTCAGCAGCGTGAGCAGGGCTTCGAGACCGGCACCTACGGCAAGCGCCATGTAGACGGTCCACTTGGGGACTTCCAGCAGCGGGGACTGCTGCAGCCAGGAGCGGTCCATCAACTGGATGGCGGCCCACAGCAGGATGATGCTGAACGCGATACACAAGGCGTCGCAGATCCAGACTACCACCTTGCGGCCGCCCGGCGGCAGCATCAGTTCCAGCACTTCGACCCGGATGTGGCCGCGCGATGCCGCCACGAGGCCGGAGCTGACCATCACGCCCCAGACCATCAGGCCGCGCACCAGCTCTTCGGCCCAGAACAGCGACTCGTTGAGTACGTAGCGGAAAAATACCTGCAGCAGCACCAGCACGAAATAGCTGGCCAACAGCGCGACCGACAGTGCGGTCAAGGTGGCGCCCAGCCCTGCGACCAGCACACTGGGGCCAGGATCGGGCACAAGCACATCTGCCGGGTCCGGGGTCGGGCCCGCCTGGGGACCTGGCATCCGCGTCAGGCCTTGGCCGCTGCTTGCGCGGCTTCGACCAGCGCTTTACCCTTGGGCCCGGTCTTGGCTACGAAGTCGGTCAGCACCGGCCCCATCTTGGAGCGGAAACTATCGATGTCGGGCGCGGCGTCGGCCTTGACCTTGCTGGCCAGCTCGTTCCAGGCGGCGGTCTGCTCCGCGATGTTGGCGTCCCACATGTCCTTCTGCACCGCGTGTACGGCTTCATCGCGGATTACCTTCTGTACATTGGCCGGCAATGCCGCCATCTTCTTGGAGCTGGCCATCATGGACACCTCGGTGAAGATGTGGTGTGTCTTGGTGGCAAAGCCGGCCACTTCGTAGATCTTGGCGGTGACGATGTAGTCGGCCGGCACCTCGATGGCGTCTATCACGCCGGTCTGCAAAGCGGTGTACATGTCGCCGGCGGGAATGGGTGTCGGGTTCGCGCCCATGGCCTTGGCCATGGCGACCCAGGTGGGGATTTCCGGCACACGCAGCTTGATGCCGCGCACGTCGTCGGCCTTGTGGATCTGCTTCTTGGACAGGAACACCCGGAAGCCCGAGGCCCCGAGCGACAGTATCTCCACGCCCAGCGCTTCCTTGGCAATGTCGGACACCTGTTTGCCGGGCGCCCCGTACATCACGCGTTTGACATGGTCGAAATCGTTGAACAGGAAGGGCAGCGAGATAAAGCCCAGCGGCGGTTGCCAGTTGGCCAGCGTGCCCAGGTCGCTCCAGCACATGTCCAGCGTACCGAGCTGCAGCGCCTCGGCCGAGGTCCGCAGATTGAACAGCTGCGACGCCGGCCGGATGTCGATGGTGACCTGGCCGCCGGTGCCGTCCTTCACCCTGGCCGCAAAGTTCTCGGCCGTGCGGTGCCCCAGATGCGAGGTCGGCAGATGGTGCGAAAACACCAGCCGTATCGGTGCGGTCTGGGCCCGGGTGACGGCCGGTGCGGCCAATACGCTGGCTGCGCCAGCACCATAGGCCAAAAGGCGGCGCCTTGAAATTGCCATGTTTGTCTCCTGTGTCCCGGCTGGACGCCGTGGACTTTTTACTCGTGTGGGCCTTGTGTCGCAACCCGTGGAGGGTGGTGCTGGCAAGGCTGAGATTATATTAATGTAATATGTTGAACACGTCAATTCAGGTTGACGTGAATGCTTTCAAATAGGTGGCTTACCACCTGAGGAGACGAAATGATCAGTGACCAGGACGTGGCGCGTTACCACCGCGACGGCTTTATCGTGGTGCCCGACGTGTTGTCGGCGCAGGACGTCGCCGACCTGCAACGTGTGACCGAAGAGTTCGTAGAAGCATCGCGCAAGACCACCCTGCACACCGATGTGTTCGACCTGGAGCCCGGCCATACGGCCGCGCAGCCCCGCTTGCGGCGCATCAAGACACCCAACCTGCACCACCCGGTGTACGCACGCATGGTCAGGCACCCGGGCATCGTTGCGGTGCTGCAAAGGCTGTGGGGCCCGGATATCCGTTTCGACCTGTCCAAGCTCAACCTCAAGGCGGCCGGCTTCGGCTCGCCGGTGGAGTGGCACCAGGACTGGGCTTTCTACCCGCACACCAATGACGACCTGGCGGCGGTCGGCATCATGGTGGACGACTTCACCGAAGACAACGGCTCCATGCTGGTGATTCCGGGCAGCCACACCGGCCCGATCTACGACCACCATGCCAAGGGCCATTTTGTCGGCGGCATCGACCCGGCCACCAGTGGCATCGATTTTTCCAAAGCCGTGATGTGTACCGGCAAGGCCGGCTCCATCACCGTGCACCATGTGCGTCTGTTGCACGGCTCGTCCGCCAATATCTCGGGCAAGCCGCGCCGTTTCCTCTTGCACCAGTACCGGACCGCCGATGCCTGGCCGCTGATTCACCCGCCCACCGCCTGGGAGCCCTGGACATCGCAGCTGGTCGCCGGCAAGGACACGCTGGAGCCGCGCATGACGGCGGTGCCGGTGCGCCTGCCTTACCCCGCCGCGCCCAAGCAGGGTTCGATCTACGAGAACCAGCGCGACCTGGGCACGCGTTTCTTCAAGGACGCGGACGAGACCACCAAGGTGGCCTCGTGACGCAGCGGCTCTTGGTCTACCAGTCGCTGTGGGCGATGGAACAGCGCCGGCCAGACGGTGCCGAATGGCCGCTTGATACCAAACTCGACATGATCCACGACGCCGGCTTCGACGGTGCCGGCGTGCGTTTTTTCGACCGCGACTTTGTGCGCCAGGTCACGGGCAAATTGCGGGGCTGGGGCTTGACCTGGCAGGCCCAGTGTTATCCGAAAACGGTGCAAGACCTGGCGCCTATCCTGGAGCATGTGGCCGAGTTTGGCGCCGACCATATCAACCTGCAGGCCGACGTGCGGCCACACACCGTGGCCGAATGTGTGCCGCTGATCGAAGGCTGGCTGGCGCTGGCCAGGCAGGCCGGCATTGCGGTGCACCTGGAAACCCACCGCGACCGCATGACCACGGACCTGTTTTTCACCTTGCGCCTGTTGGACCGCTTTCCCGATCTGCGGCTGACCGGCGACCTGTCGCATTATGTGGTGGGCCGCGAATTCGCCTGGCCGATATCGGATGAGAACCACCGCCTGATGCACCGCATCATCGACAACTGCTGGGGATTCCATGGCCGGGTGGCGAGCCGCGAACAGGTGCAGGTGCAGATCAGTTTTGCGCACCAGAAGGACTGGCTCGACCTGTTCATGGGCTGGTGGGAATACGGCTTCAGGAGCTGGCGCCGCCGGGCTCCGAAAGATGCCGTGTTTACCTTCCTGTGTGAACTGGGTCCGCGCGAATATGCGATGACCGGGCCCGACGGGTACGAGTTGTCGGACCGCTGGGAGGAGTCGCAACTGATGATGCGCCTGGTGCGTGCCTTGTGGCAGCGGCTGGAGCAGGAAGAGCAAGCCGGCGTTGCTGCAATCCCTGCAGGCGGCGTCAGGAAACAAGGAATTGCCGCGTGAAACCCAATGCGATCAAGAAGGACATCCTCGCCGGCAAGACCGTTGCCGGTGCGATGGTCTTCGAGTTTTTCTCGCCCGGCATGAGCGCTATCCTGGCCAATGCCGGCTGCCGCTTCGTGTTGTACGACATGGAGCACACCGGACTGGGCTTCGAAACCCTCAAGTGGCTGTTTGCCACCTGCCGGGGACTGCCGATCGAACCCATGGTGCGGGTGCCGCGCGGCGAATACACCTGGCTGGCGCGTTCACTCGATCTGGGTGCGCGCGGTGTGATGATCCCCATGGTCGAATCGCGCGAACAGGCCCTGTCCATCGTGCAGGCCTGTCGTTATCCACCCATAGGCCGGCGCGGCGCGGCGTTTGGTTTTGCGCAGTGTGACTACCTGGGCGGGGACGTGGCGCAAAAGGTGCTTGCGTCGCACGAGCGCACCATGGTGATTGCGCAGATCGAGACCGAACGCGGGCTCGAAAACGTCGAGGAAATTGCGGCGGTGGAGGGCGTGGACGTATTGTGGGTAGGCCATTTCGACCTGTCGAATTTCATGGGCATACCGGGGCAATTTGCCGACCCGCGTTTTGATGCCGCGATGCGCAAGGTGGTAGCGGTCTGCCGCCGCCATGGCAAGGCGGCCGGTTTTATGGCCACCGACGGCGCATGGATTACGCGAGCGAAAGAAATGGGCTACACCATGATTGCCGGCGGCACCGACAACGGCTTGCTGCAGCAGGCCTTCAGCCAGCAGGTGGCGCAGATCGAAGGGCGTGCGCCATGAACAGGAGTGACCATGTTTGACTTGAAAGGCAAGGTGGCGCTGGTCACCGGTGCATCGCGCGGCCTGGGCTGGGCCATGGCGCAGTCGCTGGCGCAGGCCGGTGCGCATGTGGTGCTCAACGCACGCGACGCCCAAGTGCTGGCTGGGCGCGTGGCGGAGTTGCAAACACAGGGTTTGTCGGGCGAGGCGGCGGCCTTCGACGTGACGGACGCACCGGCCGCCGAGCGTTGTGTGGCGGACATCGCCGCGCGCCACGGCCGTTTCGACATCCTGGTGGCCAACGCCGGCATCAACCACCGGGCGCCTATCACCGAGTTCGAACTGGCCGACTTTCAGCGCGTCATGGACACCAACCTGACCGCTGTCTGGGTGCTGTGCAAGGCGGCCGCGAGACAGATGGTACCCAGGCAGTGCGGGCGCATCATCATGACCGGCTCGGTAAGCCCCATCAATGCGCGGCCAACCATATCGGCCTATGTCGCCAGCAAGGGCGCCATCCATGCATTGACCAAACAACTGGCGGTGGAACTGGCGCCGCACAAGATCACCGTCAACTGCATTGCGCCGGGCTTTTTTGCCACCGAGATGAATACGCCCTTGATAGAGAACCGGGAGTTCAACGACTGGATCTCCAAACGCACACCGGCCGGGCGCTGGGGCGCTCTGGAAGAAATCGGCCCGCCGGCCGTGTTCCTGGCCTCGGACGAGGCCTCCTACGTCAGCGGGCTGATCATGATGGTGGACGGGGCATTTACGGCGGCGATGTAAGCGGTTTCTGAAACCTGCCGGCCGACGAGCCTGTTGCCGTGCGCTTCAGCCCGTAGCCGGGCCCAGCGACTCGCTCAAAAAGTCGATAAAACTCCGCAGCTTGGGCAACATGTACTGGCGGCTGGTATAGACCGCAAACAGCGTAAGCGGGGGTGCGGAATAGTTCGGCAACAGGCGCACCAGCCGGCGCGCCGCCAGGTCGTCCGACACCAGCCAGTCCGGCAGGTAGGCCAGCCCCAGGCCGGCGTGTACGGCATGGTAGGTCAGCGTGGTGTCGTCGGACTTCATCACGGCGGCCAAAGCGGCCTTGGCCTTGACGCCGGCGCCGTGGATTTCCAGCGCATTGATGTTGAGGTAACTCGGCACAATCGCACCCAGCCCGGCCAGGTCGGCCGGCTTGCGTGGCACGCCATGGCGTTTCAGGAAAGCCGCTGTCGCCACCAGGTGAAACTGCACCGGGCAGATCGGCCGCGCGATCAACATCGGCGAAGGTTCGCGCGTGGCACGCAAGGCCAGGTCGAAACCTTCGGCCACCAGGTCCACCTTGCGGTTCTCCAGTCGGATATCGACCACCACCTCGGGGTATTTGGCGCGGTACGCAGTCAGCATCTCGGCGAAGCGGCGATTCGCACACCACACCGGCGCGCTGACCTTGAGCTGGCCACGCGGGGTGTGTGTGCCCTGTCCTATGTGTGCCTCGGCAGCCAGCAGGGTGTCCAGCGCGAGACGGCATTGTTCGTGGTAGACCGTGCCCGCTTCGGTGAGGCTGAGCCGCCGGCTGGTCCGGTGCAGCAGCCGCGCGCCGAGGGTGCGTTCCAGCTGTGCCAGGTGTTTGCTCACCATGGACGCGGACATGGACAAGCGGTCCGCAGCGGCGCTGAAGCCGCCGGCTTCGACAACTTCGCAAAACACCTGCAGGCCTACAAGGCGATCAAGCATGGTTTCCTGTAAAGAACTGATTCAATGAATATTGGACTATTGTATGAACATGGAGAATTTATTAAGCTGCGCCTACCGTAATCAACCAAGCTCTGGAGCTCCCCATCATGGCCTTGAACCAATCTTTCTTCGACAGCTGGACACCGCGCGCACTTTCAGCAATGCGTATCGTTGCCGCCTTTCTGTTCCTGCAGCATGGCGCCGCCAAACTGCTGCATGTGCCAGAGGTGGCGATGTTCGACGGCTTGCCGATCCTGTCCTTCATGGGGTTCGCCGGCATGCTGGAACTGGTCGGCGGTGTGTTGCTGCTGGTCGGCCTGTTCACCCGGCCGGTGGCCTTTATCCTGAGTGGCCAGATGGCGGTGGCCTACTTCATCGCGCATGCGCCGCAGGGGAACTTCCTGTCACCTATGATGAACCAGGGTGAGTCGGCTGTGTTGTTCTGCTTCGTTTTCCTGTTCCTGGCCGCTGCCGGGGCGGGTGCCTGGAGTGTTGATTCCGCGCGCCGCGCTACCGTAAGCTAAGAGCATTCGATTGCCTCCCACGTTCTGAATCCAACCGGAGAGTCACCATGCCAGCAACGCGACTGCCTACCTATTTCATTTCGCACGGCGGGGGGCCGTGGCCCTACATACCCGATATGCGCGAGCGTATGCAGGTGCTGGAGGCCTCGCTGGCCGACATCCCGCGCCAGATCGGCACCGTTCCGCGCGCCGTGTTGATGGTATCGGGCCATTGGGAGTCGGCCGCATTCCGGGTCATGGGCCACCCGAAGCCGCCCATGGTGTACGACTACTACGGTTTCCCGCCGCACACCTACAGCATCCAGTACCCGGCGCCCGGCGCACCCGAGGTGGCGCAACGCATACAGCAGCTGGCGCAGGCAGCCGGCATTGCGATGGCCATGGATACCGAGCGTGGTTTTGACCACGGCACTTTTGCGCCACTGGCGGTGATGTACCCGCAGGCCGATGTGCCGGTGCTGCAGCTCTCCTTGAAATCCGGCTACGACCCCGCTGCGCACCTGGCCATAGGCCGGGCGCTGGCGCCGCTGCGCGATGAAGGCGTGCTGATTGTCGGCAGCGGGCTGAGCTACCACAATCTGCGCAACCTGGGTCCGCAGGCCAGCTTGCCTTCGACCCAGTTCGACGACTGGTTGCGGCAGACGGTGATCGGCTCATCGCCGGAGCAGCGCACGCAGCGTCTGTTGCAGTGGGCGGCAGCGCCTTCGGCCCGCATGGCACACCCCAGCGAAGACCATTTGATTCCCTTGATGGTGGCCGCCGGTGCGGCTGAGTCCGAGTCCGCAATCCTGTGTTACCACGAGCAAGCCGTCTTTGGCGGCGTCACCGCGTCCAGCTTTCGCTTCGGCGCCGGCGCCACGCCTGTCCGCGCGGGTGTGCAGGACGTTTAATGCAGTGTTGCATGCCATAAAGCACTTGAATCCGCCTGCTGTGCCAGCGCCGACACCGACTGTTGTGCCGCGGCTTCGACGACGGCCCGGCTGGCCTAGCTCGGGGACTGGTTAGGATCAAGCTTCCTGAAACAAGGACAGCTTTGACGACTACCAGTGAACCGCCAGCTTCAAGCAGCGGCGAAGTCCGCGACGGCCTTCCCACCCCAGCACGGTATGGCGCGGTAGCCGTGCTTGCATTGGGGATCGCACTCTCGGCGCTCGATGCAACCATCGTCAATCTGGCCCTTCCGGCCATAACGCGCGACCTGCACGCCAGTGCGGCCGATGCGGTGTGGGTGGTCAATGCCTACCAGTTGGCGGCGTTGGCCGTGCTGCTGCCTTGCGCGGCCATTGGCGACCGGATCGGTTACCGGACCGTGTACCTGCTCGGAACCGTGTTGCTTACCGCCGCCTCGCTGATGTGCTTTTTTGCGACCTCGCTTTTTGCGTTGGTGCTGGCGCGCGGCGTGCAGGGGCTGGGCGCGGCCGGCATCATGGCGGTGAACGGGGCGCTGGTGCGGCTGATTTATCCGCGCCACCTGATGGGGCGCGGCATCGCCGTCAACACGGTGGTGGTTGCCACGAGCGCCGTCGCCGGGCCTTCCGTGGCCGCCGCCGTGATGTCGTTCGCCAGTTGGCCCTGGCTGTTCGCGCCCAATATTCCCTTGGGCGGTCTGGTGCTGTTGCTGGGCTGGCGCGCCTTGCCGCGCAACAAGCCCGCACCTGCGGGCGCAAGCCGCCTGTCGGTGCTCGATGTGGTGCTCAATGTGGCGATGTTCGGCCTGATCTTCCTGGGCGTGCAGGAGCTCGGCGTACATGCCGGCACCCCCGGTGCGACAGGCACGCCGCTGGCGGGGCCCGTCCTGCTGGTAGTGGGTTGTGCGCTGGGATTCGTTTACCTGCGCCGGCAATGGAGACAGGTCGCTCCGCTGTTTCCGCTCGACCTGCTGCGGATTCCGGTGTTTGCGCTGTCCATGTGCACCTCGGTGGCCTCATTCGCGGCACAGACGCTGGCCTTCGTCGCGCTTCCGTTCCTGATGCTGGAGACCTGGGGGCACAACACGCTGGAGGCGGGCTTGCTGATCACCGCCTGGCCGCTGGCCCTGATCGTTGTTGCACCGCTGGCAGGGCGTCTGATTGGCCGCTACGCCGACGGCTTGTTGGGTGGTCTGGGTCTGGCGGCACTGGCGCTGGGCCTGGCCTTGCTGGCTGTCCTGCCCGCCGCGCCGGCATTTGCCGGCATTGCCTGGCGCATGGCCCTGTGCGGCGCCGGTTTCGGCCTGTTCCAGTCGCCCAACAACCACACCATACTCACTATCGCACCGGTAGACCGCATGGGTGCCGCAGGCGGCATGCTGGGCACGGCGCGTTTGACCGGGCAGACGCTGGGTGCGGTGATACTGGCTTTTATTTTCAGCGTTGCCGGCGCCCATGACGGGCGCGGCCCCTTGCTGGCACTCGCCCTGGCCGCCGGCTTTGCCGGCAGCGCCAGTGTTTTCAGCCTTCTGCGGCTTCGACACCCTGCAGTGTGAAGGGCTTGCGCGCTGCCTTGTCGGCCACGCTGGCAAACTTGCTGTATTTGCCCAGGAGGGACACCATCTGCCCGTACACCTTGGGATTGCCGGCCAGGCATTCCTGCTGCTCCAGAAAGTCGGCTTCGCCGGTGAAATTGCCCACCAGGCCGCCGGCCTCGGTCACCAGCAGCGAACCCGCCGCCACGTCCCAGGGCTGCAGGCCGGTTTCAAAAAAGGCGTCGGTGAAACCGGCCGCCACATAGGCCAGATCCAGCGCCGCAGCGCCGGGCCGCCGCAGGCCGGCGGCGCGTTTCATGATCTCGCCCATCATCGCCAGGTAATTATTGAAGTTGTCGTCCTGGCGGAAAGGGAAGCCGGTGGAGATCAGGCACTCGTTCAAACGCAGGCGTTTGGACACCCGCAGGCGGCGGTCGTTCATGTAGGCGCCGCGTCCCTTGGTGGCCGTGAACAGGTCGTTGCGGCTGGGGTCGTAGATGACGGCCTGTTCGATCTTGCCCTTGACCGCCAACGCGATGCTCACGCAATAAACCGGGAAGCCGTGGATGAAATTGGTGGTGCCGTCCAGCGGATCGATGATCCAGACAAATTCGGAATCCTTTGCGCCGTGTTCGCGGCCGGATTCCTCGGCATGTATGCCGTGCCCCGGATAGGCGGTGAGCAAAGTTTCGATGATGGCCTGCTCGCTTTTGTGGTCTACGTCGGTGACAAAGTCGTTGACCTGTTTTTGCGAGATACGTACGGCTTCGAGGTCGAGCGCGGCGCGGTTGATGATGGCACCGGCGGCGCGCGCGGCCTTGATGGCCACGTTGATCATCGGGTGTAGATTGGGGGACGGCATAGTTTGTTAAGTGGCAAGAACGAAGGGCTACCGTGCGATGACGGCTGCGATGCCGCCATTTTCCCATGAAAACCGCGTGACACCAGCCCCTCGCGCTCGAAGACAATCGGGCAGCATGCAGACCCGCTTTATCCTGATCAATACCAGCCACGCCGGCAATGTCGGCGCGGCGGCGCGCGCCATGAAAGTCATGGGTTTCGACGACATGGTGCTGGTGGCCCCGCGCTGGGCCAATGTGCTGCGCCGCGAAGAGACCATTCAACGCGCCAGCGGGGCGCTGGACGTGCTGGAACAGGCGTGTATCGTGCCCACGCTGGACGACGCGCTGGAGGGCATGGACTATTTGTGTGCCACGGCCATGACCCCGCGCGACTTCGGCCCACCCACCATGAGCCCGCGCGACTGTTTTGCCCGGCTGGCACTGGGCGGATCCAGCGCACTGGCTGCTGCGGGGCAGCCGGGCGCAGGTGGTCCGGGCGACCCGCCTTGCGGTGTTGCCTTCCTGTTTGGCTCCGAGCGTTTTGGCATGCGCAACGAAGACGTGTACCGTTGCCACGTGGCGCTGAGTATTCCTACCAACCCGGCGTTCGGCTCGCTGAACCTGGGTGCGGCGCTGCAGGTGATTGCGTATGAATGGCGGCTGGCGCTGGGCGGTTTCACGCTGCCCGCACCCGCAGCAGGTGCAGCGGCCGCGGACGCGCAACAGGTGGCGGGTTTGCTGGCGCATTGGGAAGAGGCGCTGGTCGCGGTGGCTTATCTGGACCCGGCCTCGCCCAGGAAACTGATGCCGCGCCTGAACCAGCTTCTGAACCGCGCTGGCGTGACGGCGGAGGAAGTCCATATTCTCAGAGGTGTCGCCAAGGCCATGCTGCAGGCGGCGGAACGCGCTAAAGGCTAGACTTGGTCCCGGCTTCAGACACTTTACCGATTTACGTATCACCATGTTTTCGCGCCTACGCTCCGACGTGCAATGCATTCTTGACCGCGACCCCGCTGCGCGCACCACATGGGAGGTGCTGACCTGTTACCCGGGCCTGCATGCGCTGGTGCTGCACCGCCGGGCGCACTGGTGCTGGACCCATGGTTTCAAATGGCTGGGGCGTTTTCTGTCGCACATCGCGCGTTTTCTGACCGGCATCGAGATCCATCCGGGCGCGAAGATTGGCGAGCGAGTTTTCTTCGACCACGCGATGGGCGTGGTAGTGGGCGAGACGGCCGAGATCGGCGACGGCTGCACCATTTACCAGGGCGTCACGCTGGGGGGTACCTCGCTCTACAAGGGCGCCAAACGCCACCCCACATTGGGCCGGGATGTGGTAGTGAGTGCCGGTGCCAAGGTGCTGGGTGGCTTCGAGGTGGGCGACGGTGCCAAGATCGGCAGCAACGCCGTGGTGATCAAGCCGGTGCCGGCCGGAGCGACGGCGGTGGGTATTCCGGCGCGCATCATTGCGTCGCGGGAAGGGAGCAGCGCCGACGCCACGCCGGACCGCAAGTTCTCGGCCTATGGCGTGACCCAGGAGGACGATCCCCTGAGCCTCGCGATGCGGGGTCTGATCGACACCGCGTCATCGCAGGAACACCAGATAGCGTTGTTGTGGCAGGCGGTTGCCACCTTGTCGGAAGAACGTTCGGCCAAGAGCTGTGTGCCGGACGATGCCGCGCGCAGCGAGATTTTCGAGGCCGACAAACTGACCCAGCTGGTCGGCAAATAAGCGGTTCAGCCGGGTGCCGGCGGCCTGATCGCCGACTTCGGCCGAAAGGCCTTGCACACCGCGTCCACGGTCTCGAGGTAGGGGCCGCCAATCAGGTCCACGCAGTAGGGCACGGCTGCAAAAATGCCGGGTACGAGCGATGCACCGTCCGCCCCGCGCAGCCCCTCCAGCGTTTCGGCAATCGCCTTGGGCTGCCCCGGCAGGTTGATGATGAGACTCTTGCCGCGTATGACGGCACATTGGCGCGACAGGATGGCGGTGGGTACGAACCTCAGGCTGATCTGCCGCATCTGTTCACCAAAACCCGGCATCTCCCTGTGTGCCACTGCCAGTGTGGCTTCGGGGGTTACGTCGCGCAAGGCCGGGCCGGTGCCGCCGGTGGTCAGGACCAGGCAACAGCCGGCGTCCACGAGTTCAATCAGGGCCGCGCTGATGCGGTCCTGTTCGTCGGGAATCAGCCGCGCGTCGAATTCAATCGGGTTGTGCAAGGCGCGCCTGAGCCAGTCCTGGAGCGCGGGCAGTCCTTTGTCTTCGTACACACCGCTCGAGGCCCGGTCGCTGACCGACACGATGCCAATGCGTAACGGGTCGGGCAGCGCGTCAAAATTGCGTGGTGTTGCTGGCATGGGGAGCGTCGTCGTTATCGGGGATGCGGGTCATCTGTTCGCGCACCAGCTGGAACAGTTCGCGGTAGGCCTTGCCGTGGCGTGGCGCCTCGCCCGGTTTGCCGGGCAGCGCGTCCTTGCGCGCCTGGCGGATCAGCGCGCGCAGTTGCTGGCCATCGGTTTGCCGGTAGGCGCCTATCCATTTCTCAAATGCATCTTCGTCGGCAATCAGGTCATCGCGCCATTTTTCCGCCTGGTGCAGCGCCAGGGTTTCGCTGGCCGAGCCGCGGTTTTGCTCGCTCAAAACGGCACGCACCCGGTCAAGCTCGCCGGCGTCGAGCTGGCGCATCAGTTTGCCGATGAACTGCATCTGGCGCCGTTTGCCTTCGAAGTTGGTGATGCGTTTGGCGTCCTCCACCGCGTCGCGCAATTTTTCCGGCAATACCAGGCGCTCCATCAAGTCCGCGCGCAGCGTCAGCAGGTCTTCGCCGATCTTCTGTACTTCGGAGCTTTCGCGTTTTAGCTCGGTGCGGCTGGGCGCGTCGCCGCCTTTGAGTTCACGCTTGAGTTCGAGGTCCAGCTCGCTGCCTTCGGCAACGAACTGGCCGGAAACGAAATAGCCTTTTTTTGGTTTGCGTGACATCGTGTGAATAGGGGCTAGCTCGGTCGCAGGCGCCCCGTGGCTTGCGGAGAAGTATCATAGCCCCGACATGAACCTACCAAGATGAAACCAAACAAGACCCGTGCAGACAGCGGCTTCAGTTACAGTCGCGCATTTTTTGAGGAACTCGTTGACACCGCGCTCCAGCACTCCACCAGGCTGGGTGCCACTGATGCAGCCGCCGAGGCCTCCGAGGCTTTCGGCCTGAGCGTTTCGGTACGCAAGGGGGAACTGGAGAACGTTGAACGCAACCGCGACAAGGGGCTTTCGGTCACGGTTTACGTGGGCCAGCGGCGCGGCAATGCCAGCACCTCGGATTTCTCCCGACCCGCCATCGAGCAAACCGTCCAGGCGGCTTATGACATCGCGCGTTTCACGGCCGAAGACCCGATGGCCGGCTTGCCGGATGAGGCAGACATTGCGTCCGCCTCGTCCACCGCAGCCGATCTGGACCTGTTCCATCCCTGGGCGGTTACCAGCGAAGAGGCAGCGCAACTGGCGCTGCGCTGCGAAGAAGCCGCGCTGGGCACCGACAGCCGTATCACCAACAGCGAAGGCGCCGGGGTGTCGGCGCAGCAGTCGCATTTTTTCAGCGCCCATACACACGGCTTTCGCGGCGGTTATGCGAGTTCGCGCCATTCCATGTCGGTGTCGCCGATTGCGGGAACCGGGGACGGCATGCAGCGCGACGCCTGGTACAGCTCCATGCTCAACGCGCAGGACATGGCCAGCCCGCAACGCGTGGGGCGCTACGCGGCCGAACGGGCGCTCAGCCGCCTGGGCGCGCGCAAGATTTCCACGCGCCAGTGTCCGGTGCTGTTCGAGTCGCCGCTGGCGGCCGGTCTGCTGGGCGCGCTGGTGCAGGCCATCAGCGGCGGCGCCTTGTACCGCAAGAGTTCCTTCCTGCTCGACTCGCTGGGCAAGCAGGTATTGCCCAAACACATCGATATCCACGAGGACCCGTTCATCCGACGCGGCAAGGGAAGCTCGCCGTTTGACGAAGAGGGTGTCCGGGTAGCCGCCCGCCAGGTGGTGGAGGCGGGGCGTATCCAGGGCTATTTTCTGAGCAGTTATACGGCGCGCAAACTCGGCATGCGCACCACCGGCAATGCGGGCGGTTCGCACAACCTGGTGCTGCGTTCGCGCCTGACACAGGCCGGTGATGGTCTGGATGCCATGATCAAAAAGCTGGGCCGCGGACTGCTCGTCACCGAACTCATGGGGCAGGGCGTAAATTACGTAACCGGAGACTATTCGCGCGGTGCCAGCGGTTTCTGGGTGGAGAATGGCCGCATCGCCTATCCGGTGCAGGAAATCACGATTGCCGGCAACATGAAGAACATGCTCAAAGGCATCGAGGCCGTTGGTGCGGATACGTACAACTACGGCGCCAAGACGGTGGGGTCCATCCTCATAGGGAAAATGAAGGTGGCCGGCAACTGACGGCCACTGGCAGACAAGGGGAGTTCAGCCGTACCGCAACATGCGGACTTGCCGGAGACTTGTGGTGTTCCATACCAGATACCGGGCGCGACATGACGCGCCGTTGAGGTTATTGCCTACGTTGGCCTTGTGCCTGGCCCTGCTGGCCGGGTCCGTGCAGGCGCAGGAAGCGGCGACCATGCTGCAACCGTCGCCGCTTGTTTTGCACCCCTGGCAGGTGCCGCCGCCGCAAGGCTCGGCGCAGGCCTATTTCAGCAACCTCAACAACAACGACAAGATCGAGACCCCTTTTCTGCTCAAGTTCGGACTCTCAGGCGGCTGGGGTCTGGCGCCCATTTCCAAGCCCATGGGCGGTAAATCGGGCCACCACCATTTGCTGGTCAACCGCGAACTGCCGCTGGATTTCAAGAAGCCATTACCGTTCAACGAGCAGTACATCCACTTTGGCAAAGGCCAGATGGAGACGGTGCTTAACCTGGCGCCGGGCAACTACATCTTGCGCCTGCTGCTGGCCGATGACAAACATCTGCCCCACTTTGTGTACAGCAAACCGGTATCCGTGACGGTGGTCAAGAAGAACGACACCGACCCGAAAACCCTAGTGAAAAAGGGTATCAGCATTGGCTTGCAGGGCGAGTTGGTGAAGGACCCGTTCCGTATCCAGTTCCATGCATCCGGGCTGAACGTCGGCCACGTCCTGCAAAAGGAAAAGGATACCGGCCACTTCAAGCTCACACTGGTGCCCCAGTTCAAGGGTGCAGCCGCCGAGATGGATTTCACCAATGGGCAAACTGAAGTCTGGTTGTCGCCTCCAACGGGTGAGTACGCCATCAAGCTGGAATTTTTGGACAACCAGAATCCGGCCAAGTCGCTGGCGGACCCCGTGAGTTCAAGCGTCCGGGTTCAATAAGGCAGCCAGCCACAATTCCCGCGATGGGCGCCCCGGCGCCGACCCAGTGCGGTCAGCCCGCCAGTGTGGCCTTGACCGCGCCGGAAACCTGGGCCATTTCGGCCTTGCCCGCCAGCCGGGTCTTGGCCAGGCCCATGACCTTGCCCATGTCGGCCGCGCCCGGTTTGCGCCCGAGTTGCGCCGCGAGTTCGGCAACGATGGTTTGCACTTGCTCCAGCACCTGCTGCGCGTCCATGCGTTGGGGCAGATAGGCTTCGAGCACCACCAACTCGGCCATTTCCTGGTCCACCAGATCCTGGCGCTGCGCCGTGGTGAACGCCGCGACCGAGTCTTTGCGCTGCTTGATCATCTTGTCGATGATGCCGATCACGGCGGCATCGTCCAGCACGACGCGTTCATCGACTTCCTTCTGTTTGCAGGCCGACAACAACAGGCGGATGGTGCCCAGGCGCGCGCTGTCCTTGGCACGCATGGCGGTTTTCATGTCTTCGGTAATCTGTTCCTTGAGTGCCATCACTGTCTCCAAAAAAGAAGAACCCGCGCTCGGAGGGCCGGACGCGGGTTCTTGAAGCTATTCCAGCCCGGCACTGCCAGGCCGCACCATCAATACAACTTCTTGGGCAACTGCATCGAGCGGATGCGTTTGTAATTGCGTTTGACGGCGGCGGCCTTCTTGCGCTTGCGTTCGGCCGTTGGTTTTTCGTAGAACTCGCGTGCGCGCAAGTCGGTCAAAAGGCCCAATTTCTCGATGGTGCGCTTGAAACGGCGCAGCGCCACGTCAAACGGCTCGTTTTCTTTTACACGGATGGTGGTCATTGGCTAAAGGATTTCTGAAAATGTGCCAAAGCGAGATCGGGCGCCCGGGCTGAGAATTTTTGGCAAGCTCTTGGGGCCTGCCAGCAAAGCCTTGGATTATAGTGCGTTTGCAGACCTCTTCAACCGACGGGACGCCAGGCCCTGGGCACAGGCGTAGGCGCTGGCCCACGCCCACTGGAAGTTGTAGCCGCCGAGCCAGCCTGTGACGTCCACCACCTCCCCGATGAAATACAGGCCCGGCTGCTGCGATTCCATGGTCTGGCTGGAGAGTGCGCGCGTGTCCACGCCACCGGCTGTGACCTCTGCCTTGGCGTAGCCCTCGGTTCCGGTGGGCACCAGTTCCCAGCGCGACAGCTGTTCGGCCAGGGCCAGCAGCGCTTTGTCCGGTGTCTCGTTGATGGGCCGGCGCCAGTTGTGGCCCCAGCGCGTGTCCTGGCCTACCCAGGCATCGGCCAGCCGCGCCGGCACCAGGCCGGCCAGTTCATTGGCCAGCAATTTGCGCGACATTGTCTTGGCGGTCTGCAGCTTCTGGAGCAGTTCGCACTCGGGCGCCAGGTTGAGCCGGATCGGTGTATCCGTGTGCCAGTAACTCGATATCTGCAGTACCGCCGGCCCGCTCAAGCCACGGTGCGTAAACAGCAGGTCTTCCATGAAGGCTGCCTTGTTTTTCTTGACGCCGGTTTCTATGGCAACCGGCAGCGACAAACCAGACAGCTGGGCATAGGGCGCCCAGACGCCAGGGTCGAACACCAGTGGCACCAGGGCGGGTCGGGGCTCCACCACCGGCAAACCGAATTGGCGCGCCACGCGGTACCCGAAATCGGTGGCGCCTATCTTAGGTATCGACAGGCCGCCGGTGGCGATCACCACGGCACCGCTCTGGATAAGGCCCTGGGCGCTGTCGAGTTCGAAGCCGACGCCACCCGCGCCGGTGCGGATGGCATGGATGGGGCAGGTTTGCCAATGCGTCACCTGGCCGGTGGCACATTCGGCCAGCAGCATGGCGATCAGGTCCTCCGCCTTGCGGTCGCAAAATAGCTGGCCCTTGTGTTTTTCGTGAAAGCCGATGTGGTGGCGCTGCAGCAGCAGGGTAAAGTGGCGCGGCGTGTAGCGCGACAGGGCCGAGCGGCAAAAGTCGGGGTTATTGCCCAGGAAGTTGGCCGCCGTGGTGTGGAGATTGGTGAAATTGCAGCGCCCGCCGCCTGAAATGCGGATTTTCTCGGCTACCTTGACGGTGTGGTCGACCTGCAGCACCTTGAGGCCTAGCTGGCCCGCAACCCCGGAACAGAAAAGCCCGGCCGCGCCCGCGCCGATGATGACAACGTCAAAAGAAACCATGGGCGGCAGTGTAGGCGGGCCGCCGTGCCAGGATTCAGCGTTGCTGCTGTCTTTGCCGCGGGCTTGCCGCTGCCTGCCCAGGTAACACCTGCGCCGCCAGCGCCGCGGCACGAGTTACTTCGCCCACCACAATGATGGCCGGGCTGGCAATTTTTTCGCGCACCATGGTGTGCGCCAGTTGCCCCAGTTCGGTTAACACATGGCGTTGCCCAGGCAGCGACGCGTTTTGAACCACGGCCACCGCCGTATTCTCCGGCAGGCCCGTAAGCAATTCGTCCTGCACCTGCTGCACGCCAGTGACCCCCATGTACACCACCAGCGTGAGTTTGGCGCTGTGCGCCGCCGCAGCCAGCGCACGCCAGTCAGTGGCCGCGCCGCCGCGCTTAGCATGGCCGGTGACAAACACCACACCTTGCGCATGGTCGCGGTGGGTCAGTGGCACGCCGAGTGCTGTTGCAGCCGCCAGGCCGGAGGTGATGCCATTGACCACGGTGACGCTGATGCCGGCCGCTGCCAGGTCCTCCACCTCTTCACCGCCACGGCCGAAGATAAACGGGTCGCCGCCTTTTAGCCGCACCACGGTGTCGCCGTCGCGTGCGGCGGCAATCATCAGTTTCTGGATGAAGGCCTGCGGCGTGGATTTGCAGCCGCCCCGTTTTCCGACATACACGATGCGCGCAGCCGGCTTGGCCAGTGCCACGATGCCGTCGCCCACCAGGTCGTCCACCAGCAATACCGTGGCGGCCTGTATGGCTTTGACGGCCTTGACGGTCAGCAGTTCCGGGTCGCCGGGGCCGGCGCCTACCAAGGTCACGGTTCCGTGTTTCATAATTTGCTTGTCATATGCACGATATGTGCCACTTGTTGGGCGATCGGTGCCGGTACGGGATAGGTTCCAGCCAATACGGCGCGAATGTAATGCGCCGTGCCTGCGGCATCAAGCTCCTTCGGGATGTCGGGCAGTGTGGCGAGTGGGCCACTTTGCGCCTCCTGCAACAGCAGGCGTTCGCCATTCAGAAAACCGTCCATCCGCGGCATCCGGCGCGGGTCGGCTACTGCCTCGCCTTCGGTGCCGCGCAACAACATGGCGTTCGCGCGCGTGAGCTCGAACGTGGCAGCCATCGAGAGCGCGTATTCCGGATGCGTGTAGCTGCTGACCACCAGGCTCTTGCCGGCACAGGGATTCATGATCTTGACCAGGCTGTGCGCCGGGTTGCGCAGGCCCACGGCGCGCCGCACTTCCAGCAGGCGCTGCAGGCCGGGGCACAACAGCGCAGTGGGCGCAAATACCACCTTGCCATTGGGCACCGCACCAATGGCCGATTGCGCCAAGATATCCAGGGCTTCCAACACGTCGGAGGTAAAAACACGGGTTGACTCGCTGGCAGCGCCATGCACCAGCACCGGCAGGCCCTGGCGCGCCAGCAACAAGGCCAGCAGCGGGGTCAGCACTGGAAGTTTGCGTGCGCCGTTGTAGCTCGGGATCACGACCAGTGGGCGATCACCCGCCGGTACCCGTTGCAGGCGCGTGGAGGTGGCGTCCAGAAAACCGGCCATCTCCTGCGCCGTTTCGCCCTTGATGCGCATCGCCAGGCAGAAGCCGCCAATCTCCAGATCGGTCACCGTACCGTCCAGCACCTGGCCAAACAGGTCGGCCGCCTGTTCGCGTGACAGTGAACGGGCACCCTGTTTGCCGCGCCCGATTTCCTTGATGTACTTGGCAATCGACATACCCTGGATTGTCCGGCAACCGTGATGACTTGCCGGTATGAGCTTATGCGTGGGCCGGTTCGGGTGTCATGGAGGCGCGGACCAGGCGCTTGAGCTCAGACAAACAGGAGCCGCAATTGGTTCCGCACTGCAGCGCCCCTTGCAGGCTGGCCAGTTGCTGGTCGGCGGACCCCGCCGCCTGCGCGAGATGGCCCATGATTTCCGTCTCGGCCACGTTAAAGCAACTGCAGACCGCCTTGCCACGTGAGCGCACTGCCACCGGCGCCTTGGCCCCCGGCAACAGCAACAGGCGGCCGTAGGCCTGGGCGCTAAGTTGCTCCTGAAGCACCGTCTTTATCCAGGCCTCCGCGCGCGTGTCTCCTGCAAGCAGGAAGCCTTCCAGCGTGGTGTCCGTGCTGCCCCGCACCAGCCGCACGACGCGGCGCTGGCCCTTTTTGCGGTCGGCATAACGCAGTACGTCGCGCGAGTCCAGCTGCAACGTTCGTTCGAGGCGCTCCATCAGCGTGTCTGCCGGTGCTTGCACGGCTGCAGCGCGAAACAGGATGCCGTTGCGCCCCTGCGTATTGCGCCCTAACGCCGTGGGGCTGGAAAACGGCACGCAGACGGCAAAGGGAAACTCGCGCATCAAGGTACGCAGTGTTTCCTGCGCCATGTGCGCGCGCTCCTCGGGCAACCAGGCCAGCGCCAGCAGCGTCCAGGGCAGTTCGGCCTTGGCGATCTTGACAGCGGTGTGTTTGAGTTCGGGCTGTTTGGAGTCGGGGCAAACCACCGAGCTTGTCAGCGCATTCACGCCCGCCAGGCGTTCACCGGTGTCGGCGGCACCGCTCAAATATTCCTCGCCCCAATGCATCGCGATATTGGCCTGGCTCATGGCCACTTCGGGGCTGGACTGCACCGGCACCAGAATGGAACCCCGTTTGCTCGTGACCTCGACCAGGTCGCCGTCCGCGAGCTGGCGGCGCACCATGTCCTGGATATGCATCTGTATCGATGGCTCGGGCACATGGCCGAACAATCGCCCCAGGGTACCGGTGCGGCTCATGCCATGCCATTGGTCGCGCAAACGCGTGGTGGTGAGCGAAAACGGGTAGCGTGCATTGCGCGGCTCGGCGACCGGTTTGTAGACCGTATTTACAAAACGCGCACGGCCATCGGGCGTGGGGAAAGCGCCGTCCTCGAACAGGCGGGCCTTGCCTGTGGTTTCACCCTCGCGCAAAGGCCACTGCAGCGGCCCGGCCTGGTCGAGCATGGCGTAGCTCATGCCCGTGATGTCGAGGTCGCGCCCGCGCGTGGATTCGCGGTGTTCGTTCCAGATCGATTCGGGGCTGGGGTAGGAAAACAGTGTCCGTGGACGCGGCGTACAGGAGCTGCCAATGCCCAATGCCTCCAGCCTTTGCGCGAAATCCACGGCGATAGACCAGTCATGCCGCGTTTCGCCGGGTGCCGAAACGGCAGCGCGTACACGGCTCACGCGCCGCTCGCTGTTGGTGACAGTACCCTCCTTCTCGCCCCAGGTGGTGGCCGGCAACAACAGGTCGGCATAGGCACAGGTGGCTGTACCGGCGAACGCTTCTTGCACTACCACCAGCTCGGCGCGTTCCAGCGCCCGGCGCACGGTGGCCTGGTCGGGCATGGACTGGGCCGGGTTGGTGCAGCAGATCCATAGCGCCTTGATCTCTCCGTCGGCTGCCGCCTGGAACATGTCCACGGCCGTCTTGCCGGACTTCTCGGGCACGCTCGGTACGCCCCACAAGGCGGCGACTTCGGCGCGGTGCATGGGGTTGGCCAAGTCGCGGTGGCCCGACAGCAGATTGGCCATGCCGCCCACTTCGCGCCCGCCCATGGCATTGGGCTGGCCGGTCAGCGAAAACGGGCCGGCGCCGGGTTTGCCCATCTGCGCCGTGGCCAGATGCAGGTTGATCAGCGCCGCGTTTTTGGCGGTGCCGCTGCTGGACTGGTTCAGCCCCTGGCAATACAGGCTCAGTGTGGCCGCCGACGTGGCGAATATTTTTGCCGCCGCCAGCAGGTCGTCCTTGCGGATGCCGCAGGTTTGCGCCACCAGGTCGGGCGTGCAGTCGCGTACGCCGGTTCGCAGCGCCTCGAAGCCGCTGGTGTGGGCAGCGATGTAGCCGGGGCTGGTCCAGCCTTCCCACAACATGATGTGCAACATGCCATTAAACAGCAGCACATCGGTGCCAGGCTGTAGGGCCAGATGCAGGTCGGCGATCTCCACGCTGTCGGTCCGGCGCGGGTCAGCGACGATGATCTTGAGCGCGGGGTTCGCCTTCCTGGCGTCCTCAATGCGCCGGAAGAGTACGGGGTGGGCATAGGCCGGGTTGGCGCCGACGATGAAGATGCACTGGGCATGGTTGACGTCGTCGTAACAGGCCGGCGGCGCGTCCGCGCCCAGGGTCTGTTTGTAGCCGGCCACCGCGCTGCTCATGCACAAACGCGAGTTGGTGTCTACGTTGTTGGTGCCTATCAGGCCCTTGGCCAGTTTGTTGAAGACATAGTAGTCCTCGGTCAGCAACTGGCCCGAGATGTAGAAGCCGACCGCATCCGGGCCATGTTCCCGTATGACCCGGTTGAAGCCCTGGGCCGCAAAGTCGAGCGCGGCGTCCCAGCCCTGGGCCTGCAGCGGGCCATTGCGCCGCTCACGCTGCATGGGCCGCAACAAACGGGTTTGCAGCGTAACCGGTGCCGCGGCCGTGAGGTGCAAGGTGGAGCCCTTGGTGCACAGGCGTCCGAAGTTGGCCGGGTGGTCGGGGTCGCCCCGCACGCCAGTGATCTGGTCGCCCGCGGATTCGATGATGACGCCACAACCCACGCCACAATAGGGGCAGGTGGACTTGGTCTCGCGGCTCATTTCAGTACCGCCCGGCCGTTCCGAAGGTACTGAGGACGCCCTCGGGGGGCAGCGAACGCAGTGAGCGTGGGGATCTCATTTCCGGGGGCAATCGCTGCGGATCAAGTGCTCACCGCAATCCGTCGCGCCGGTCCGGCGACGGGGGCCTTGACGTCCAGGGCCAGTGTGGCCAATTCCTCGCGGTCCAGATGCACCTGATCACCTGCCACATGGACGCTGAACTTCTGCGTACAGCCCTCGTCGGGCGCCTTGGCGCAGCCGTCTTCCATGCCAATGGTCCAGTTGTGTAGGGGACAGGCGACGCTGGTGCCGAAAACGATGCCCTGGCTCAAGGGGCCACCTTTGTGCGGGCAGCGGTCCAGCAGCGCAAACACCTGGTCCTGGTCGTTGCGAAACACCGCCACATCCAGCCCATTCTTGCGCGCAACCCGGCGCGAACCCAATACCGGAATGTCGGTCACCAGACAGATCTTTTCCCACTCAGCCATTTTGTTCGCTCCCGCGTTGGGTTGTCCAGCCAAACCGCCCGATCACGCTGTTTCCAGTTTTGCGAACTGGCGTGTGTCCACCGCCGCCTTGTCGAGCTCGAACCAGGGGTCGGGCTCCCCATCCAGGCTGAACTGCAGACGCTCCCACAGTGCCTTGCGCCCGGCGTGGTCTTCCAGAATTTTCTTCTTCACATAGTCCAGGCCCACCCGTGCCACGTAGTGCACGGTGCGCTCCAGGTACCAGCCCTCCTCGCGGTACAACTGGCAGAAGGCACCCGTGTATTCGAGTACCTCGGCCGATGTCTTGAGCTTGGTGAAGAAGTGCGCCACCTCGGTCTTGATACCGCCGTTGCCGGCCACATACATTTCCCAGCCCGAGTCCACACCGATGATGCCCACGTCCTTGATGCCGGCCTCGGCGCAGTTGCGCGGGCAACCGCTGACCGCGAACTTGACCTTGTGCGGTGCGTACATGCGCCACATGGCCCGCTCCAGGTCCTTGCCCATCTGGGTCGAGTCCTGCGTACCCATGCGGCACCATTCGGAGCCGACGCAGGTTTTCACCGTACGCAAGGCCTTGGCATAGGCGTGGCCGCTGGGCATGCCGATGTCCTTCCAGACGTTGACCAGGTCTTCCTTCTTCACGCCCAGCAGATCGATGCGCTGCCCGCCCGTGACCTTGACGGTAGGGATTTTGTATTTGTCCACCGCGTTGGCGATGCGCCGCAATTCATCGGCCGTGGTCTCGCCGCCCCACATGCG